>NZ_JAQMSD010000186.1 GCF_028330525.1 Spirulina sp. CS-785/01 | reverse complement strand
GTAACGAGATATGGCGGTTTGGAGTCGCCCTCACCCCCCAACCCCCTCTCCCAACCTTGGGAGAGGGGGAGAAAATGTCTCTCACAAGTGTCTGAAACAACGGTGTCTCGTTCTACAATTTCTCACCTTGACAGGGCTGCCTCTAAACCCCTACATCCAAACACGGGGATGAAGTTTAGGACGAGACAGGGAATTTTGGCGGAGGAAATGCCAGAGAGTGACAAATCTTTGTTTAATCTCCGTTAAGGAATGGCCTCGATAGCGACAGAGTAAACCTTGGTTTTGAGTCGTGGTGAGGCCAAACTCTCCGCGTTGGGGAGGGGTTGGCCAAAGTTGTCTGGCATTTTCAAGGAGGGAAGTGGAGTTGGGGAGGCCGAGGGCGATGAAACTGGCCACAATGGGAGAATTGGCGAGGCCGTGGAGACTTTGGACCGTTTCGGGGTGGCCGGGTAGCCATTGGCGGTCTATCCAAACGGGAGTGTCCTGTTGCCAGAATTCATTATGCGATCGCCATTCTCCACTCATAAACTGTTCTCCCCTAGCAGTCCGCCCAAACCGAGTAATCTCCCAACCGAGAAACACCGCATTGGGGGCAAGATTGACACGCATTTTATGGCAGTAGTCCGCCCCATTAAAAATAATACTCTCTTGGGGAAACCATTCTAGAATCGCATTTTCTTCGAGAGTAATTTCAATCTGTTGTTGGGCTTGTTGTCCATTACTCCGATAAATTTTACTCGCCGCAGGAGTCGTGAAAAACACCTCACTCCGGGGATGGAGATGCAAATTTTGCATCAAGATATCCCCCCCCACAATGCCCCCTGCGGTGTGTAAGCCCACTGTATGACAAATTTGCTCTCCTTCCGGGTAAAAGGGGCGTTGTACCTTCAAAGGGGCGTGATTCAGAGCATGAATCATCTGGGTTGCACCCTCTTGTTTTGCGTAAGTCAGTTCCAGTTTACCTTGCCAGTGGGTCATGGGGCGGTTTGGGAAGGGGAAGTTAGAGATAATGGCTACACTCATTTAGGAGGGAACAGGGAACTCCGGAACAGGGAACAGGAATTAGAGTATTTTTTGCTCACGGAAGAAACCCAATTTAAAAGTATTTTACCAACCTTAGTCATTAAACCCCGACAGAGTTGTCGTCTCTCCATTGGCACGGTAGCCGATGGCTAAATAACCTTCTATAACCTCACCATCGCCGCAGGCATAAATCCTAAAATCGCTCACTTCTGGAGCATCGAACACTGCCGCCAGAATACTGTGTGCTATTTCGTACTCATCGGGTTCTCTTGGATCGAGTCTTAGTCCCAATTCTACCAAAACCTCCGCACCCGGCTCATCGTAAAGATCGGCAACCGTAATGTACAACTCCTTGACAATATCGCCTTGGTTTTCAGGAGGACGCTGATAGGCAAGTTGCCAGGCGTGCATCCAAGACGGACTCCAGGACTTGCCAATCAAATATCGGTAGTGCCGCAGGGCAACTTGTTCTAAATCTGCTCCAGGCTCTACTTTTTCGTAGAAAGTACCAATATCGAGAGTGACTCCTTGCTTGGGATAACCGTAGAAAGCAAAGAAATCGTTGACATAGTTGGGCAATTCAGATTGAGAATACATCACCATGTTTTTTATGTTCAATTCGGTTAAACCTTGTCTAAAATAACCGAATAAGTCGAGCGCGATCGCTAATTGGCAGAATGAGACCCTCAGATGAAGAACCAAGAAACGCCAGTAGCCAGCCACAACTGGAACAAGCAGACGATCTCATACAGGCGGGAGATTTTCAACAATACGCTCAGTTGCTATCTAGCTACGAGTATATGGCAGCCAAAGTCAACCATCCCCAATGGGGCATCCCAGCCTTAATTCAAGATTACCAATGGTTGCAGCAAGAAGAAATAGCCGCCAGTCTGGACTCAGAAACCGTACAGTCCTTGCGCTTGATTAAAAAAGCCTTACAACGGTCAATGGGGATGATCAGCCAAGATAAGACGCAACTGGCCTCACAGTTGTGGGGAAGGCTGATGGTGTACGACCTCCCAGAAATTCGTCAACTTTTGCAACAAGCCCAACAAAATCAAACTAAGCCTTGGTTATGTCCCATTACAGCCAATTTGATGCCAGCCGGAGACCCACTCCTGCATACTTTGAGAAAGCATTCCGAGTCTCTCATATCAAGCGAATCTACTCCAGCAGCAGTAGCCATCAGTGCTGATGGGTCTGTAGCGGTTTTCGCGGATGGGTCAACTCTCAAAGTATGGGATTTGACCACCGCTACCGAACGCTTCACCCTAGAAGGTAACAGAAGCCCCATCGAAACAGTAGCCATCAGTGGCGATGGGTCGGTGGCAGTGTCTGGGTCAGATGACCATGCCGTGAAAGTGTGGGATTTGACCACTGGTGGTGAACGCTTTACATTAACAGGTCACAGTCACTGGGTCACTACGGTAGCCATCAGTGCTGATGGGTCGGTGGCGGTGTCTGGGTCGGATGACCATACCGTGAAAGTGTGGGATTTGACTACTGGTGGTGAACGCTTTACCTTAACAGGTCATAGCAGTAGCGTTTGGGGATTAGCCATCAGTGGCGATGGGTCGGTGGCGGTGTCTGGGTCGGATGACCAAATCGTGAAAGTGTGGGATTTAACCACTGGTCGTGAACGTTTTACATTAACAGGTCACAGTCACTGGGTCACTTCAGTCGCCATCAGTGCGGATGCTTCCGTGGCAGTGTCTGGGTCGATAGATAAGAGTATCAAAGTATGGGATTTGACTACGGGCAGCGAACGTTTCACCCTAACAGGTCACAGTCGCTGGGTCGCTGCGGTAGCCATCAGTGCGGATGGGTCGGTGGCGGTTTCGGGTTCGGCAGACGAAACGGTGAAAGTGTGGGATTTGACCGCCCGAATCCAATGTTACACCTTAAACGGTCATAGCAATAAGGTTGAATCAGTAGGGATAAATGCCGATGGCTCTGTCGCTATTTCTGGTTCGGGAGATGAAAGCGTGCAAGTTTGGGATTTAACGGCTGGTACGGACAGCTTTCTTTTGCCAGGCCATCAAGCCTGGGTCACAGGCGTAGCGATCAGTGCCGATGGGTCGGTGGCGGTGTCTGGGTCGGATGACCATACTGTGAAGGTCTGGGATGCGGTCACGGGACGCGAACGCTTTACCCTCAAAGGTCACATTAGCGCGGTTGATTCCTTAGCCATCAATGCTGATGGGTCGGTGGCGGTTTCGGGTTCGCGCGATCGCATTATGAAGGTGTGGGATTTGACCCAGGGGACTGAACGCTTCACGCTGACAGTAGATAGCGGCTATGTTACAGAGGTAGCGATCAGTGCTGATGGGTCGGTGGGGGCCTGTGCCTCATACTATCTCTATGCTGAGGAGCCTTCCCCAACTGTAACCCTGTGGGATTTGACGAATGGCAGCGAACGCTTCACGTTGACAGGTCATGTCGATGGGGCGTTCGGAAAATTAGCCATAAGCGGCAATACTTCAGTGGTGGTTTTTGGGTGGGACAAAACGGCGAAAGCGTGGGATGCCAACACCGGAAATGAAGGTTTTACGCTGCCCGTTACTGCGTACCTAGGTGCTTGTAGTCGAGTGGCTATCAGTGCTGAGGGGTCGGTGGTGCTTGCTGAGTCAAAAGACAAAACTTGGAAAGTGTGGGATTTAAAGACCGGAAACGAATGTTTTGCTCTACCAGATTTTAGGGAATCTTTGGGAGCTAAGGCCATCAGTGCTGATGGGTCGCTGGGGGTGTTTGGGTCGTCTTCAACGCTGAGTGTTTGGCATTTACCCAGTTTAGACGCGATCGCTCGTTTTACCATAGAAGATACCCTTGTAGGGTGTGCCATTTCCGCCGATGGCAAAACCATATTTGCTGGAGACCAACGGGGAGGCGTTCATTTTCTTCGCCTCAAGACCCCTGAAACCTCATGATGATAGCCTCCGGATGTCTGAACCAATCACGCTTTTGGTTAATTTCGGGAATCTGCCAATTTTGGCTTTTCCGAAAAGGGGAGAGATGCGATCGGTTGAATTAAAGAATGACGTTTCCAGAAAGTAGGGGCAAATAGGTTAACTGTACATGAACCTTGGTCTCCAAGAGGTGAATGTTATATTAGGTGTACCGCTCTAGCCACCAAGTCAATAAAGTCAATTTTTTATGTTCTTCGATTTGCTCCCATTTTCTTTCCAACTTGATACTGTTTTAATTGCAGGTGCGTCTCTCTGGGCGTTAGCGTTATATTTGAGTTTTGCGCGAGTGCGTCACTGGATTGAGGAGGGGTTGAATCGTTGGTTTAATTTTGCGGAGCGGTCTTTATATCTCTCACAACAGGAATTTGAACGAACAAGACAAGCGAGGGAGTCACAAAATGCCTTTTATGCGGCGATTTTTGCGACGATTCCCTTTTTGGGGGCGGGATTATTATGTAATTATGGGATGGAGATCAGTTTAGGTCGCAGTTGGGCGATTAGTTTAGGGATTCTTGCTTGTGTCAGTTGTGGGGTGTATGAGTTAGGCCGGCGATCGGGATCGTGATTAGGGTTTTTCAACTCCATAAAAAGGACACCCTAATCGGGCAATTGCGTTATCTATATACTCGATATCGTCTTGAGAAAGATATTCGGCATATCCTCCCACTTTTCCCTTACGAACTTTCGAGGATTCTGTGTCTTGCTGATTCGCACTCTGCATTATTTCTTCGTTAAACTGGTTAGTTTTTTCCATTTTTTTCATGATTGACTCCTTATGGTAATCACTTTAATACTGTTAAACTAGCCAACTCGATAAGTCTCGCTCAATTAACTCTTGTAATTTTAAGATATCTTCTCGATAATAGTCCAAAAGTTGCTGCTTTGCCTCCGGAGACATTTGAACTTTTTGGATATTCTGCTTAACCAGTTTAGAGCGAATCTGTTGGCGTTTTTCTTCTGGCATAAATGCCTTTAAGACAGTGGCAGCAGCTTTACGAACCGGGTTATGTTGAGTCAGTAACTTATACACCACTGGGTTTTTCGGCAACCCCCCTTGTCGTCCTTTTTTACTCATATCTGGCACAAAATTAGGATCAACTTCTAAAAATTGAAATAAATCTTTGACAAATTCTGTAGGATTTTTACAAAGATCATCAAAAAGTAAAACCTTGACCTGCTCTAGCGGAAAAATATCATAATAAGGTTTTAACTCTTGATAATATAATCCTCGTTTAAAATACTTGTGTTCTGGATTATTAGCAATGAGTTCCAGAAAAGATTGTTGTTCATGTCCTTCACGGACAAACATTTGATAAGCTGAAAAAGCTCGTGTTTTTGGGTCTCTTAGGATGGCAATAATTTTTACATTGGGTAGATTGTCGTAAATAATTTGAGCCGAGTCAGGATAAGCATAATAATTGGTGGAAATTTCCCCAATTACACTATTGGGAGGGGCATCCGCAAATAAATTTTGATAGGTTGTTAAATCAGTAATTGCTCCCCAAGGTGTATGATTATTACGAATGTTTTCATTTAAAAAGAAGTAAGTCTCTTTTTGAGGACAGATAAAAATACTTGGATGTTGATCCAGATAGTTATGCAGTGAAGTTGTACCACATTTGCCCGCCCCAATAATGATAAAATCTGGAAATTTATTCATTAATTTTACCTTCCTTGTTTAAGATTTTAGTAATTGTTTAACCTTATTTTTCCAAGACCTTAATGTAATTCTCCAAGTCGGTTCAGGAGGTGGGGGAGGAGGGTCTTCGGGGGGGTTGGGGTCGTGGAGATAGCGGTAATGTTTCCAAATATCCCAGTAAGGACACCCCGGTTTAATGCGAATGCCAGCCCAATGTAAATATTGTAAGGTTTGGTTACAGTTGGGATCAAAAAGTTGGTTGCCTTGCTGTTGAAACTGGTTACTTCCTGCCCAACTTCCGGGGGCTTTTTCTGGTCTATGTACGATATTAAAACGTCGGGGAACACGCTTTAAGATCATATAGTTAATAATCGGTTGATCTGAGGTTTTTTGAGAAAAATCAAAGTATTCTGGATGGGCAGCACATTCGGTGAACACATCATATAAATCTTGTTCAGAAAATAAATGTTTTTTGGATGCCCACCATCCTCCGTTAAAAATACCTTTAATGTCTTCTTCTTTTAATACTCCATCCTCAAAAACTTTCGGAGTAAAAACGTTGGTAATACCACCAGAATGTTGATAGTCACAACAGAGGAAGTCGTAATCTTTAAAGTAATCAAGATTATCAATGATTTTTTCAAAAACTACAATATCAGTGTCAATATAAAGAAATTCGTCATATTCTCCAAACCAACACGCTTGTTTGCGGAATTGATTAGGCCGCGCAAAAAATCCTTCGCCAAAGATTTCGTAAAGTTTGTTGGATAGACGTTTAATAAACTCTAAATCTTCGTAAACTTTGACATCATAGTTTTCTTGGAGATGTTGGGCAATTTTTTGATGATTTTCGTCATAAGGAATTAAAGTAATGGGGGTTTCTGGATCATATAAACGAATACTGTTTAACAGCGCGATCGCTTGCTCTAATACCTTATCATTTCCTGTAATATAAATTCCACGCACGCACTTTTCTCCTTATTGAGTAGTTAAGCCAAGTTTTTTCAATGCACGCTGCATTAAATTGGGAGGGGCATTATAGGGTTTGGGTTTACCGGAAAACTGAGGACATTTTTGGGGGTTGTGTAAATAACGATAATGTAAAAAGACCTCTCGATAGGGAAAATCTAAATTTTCTCCCGCACAAACCTTTTTAAAAACCTTAGAAGATATGCCAATATAATGTAAATAGGTCAAAGGTTTATCATGATCATAAAGCGTCTTATCCCGCCAAACAAAATGAGGAGAAGTTGCACTATTTCCCGTTTTCTGTTCCTTCGGTAGCGTCAACGCAAAGTTACAAATCTTTGCACCAGATTTCATCATCATATAATTGAGTAACGTTTGATCAGGGGCCATGGGATAGAGAACTTCAGCATCTCCAGATTGTAAACTTTCAATTAATTGTTCTCGCGTCTCAGCCGGAAAAAAGTCTCGTTTACTAGCATGAAACCCCGAACAAAAAATCTCAGTCTCTAACCGCGTTTGGGGGAAAACTTGTGTTAATTTCTCACTATTTACATCGTAAACATGGGTTAAATCTTTATGTTGGAAGTCATAGACCACACAATCGGATTGTTCCAACTGCTCAAAAATAAACTGAATATCCTTTAAGAGCAACGTATCCGCATCCATGTATAAAAAGCGGTCAAACGGTCCATCAAAGGCACAATAGCGGCGATGTGTCCCAAAACGATAGTATCCATTGTTGCCTGCGGCCTCCCACCGTTGAAAGGCCGTGGGGTGGGTATCCCAAGCGCGTTTAGCAAACCGATCCCATTTTTCCATAGAAACCGAATCTTGGTAAATTTGCACCTGGGGACGATCCGCAATAAAGGCCGCTAATTGACTGGTGCGCTCATCGTAGGGATAAATGCAAACTGGAAAATCAGAACCCAGGACTGCTTCAATACTATTGAGTAAAGCAACCACCTGGTCATAAACGTAATCATTACCTAG
This sequence comes from Spirulina sp. CS-785/01, assembly GCF_028330525.1. Classification (GTDB taxonomy): domain Bacteria; phylum Cyanobacteriota; class Cyanobacteriia; order Cyanobacteriales; family Spirulinaceae; genus JAQMSD01. The sequence continues at coordinate 7,860 of NZ_JAQMSD010000186.1, read as the reverse complement.
GGTGCAAATGCCATCCATATTTAACTCAGGAAAACTCGCTTAGGGTTACACTTGTTCTGCCACAAATTCAGACAACCAATTGAGTAAATTTAACTTGTGTAAAATAATCTGACGCGCTTCTGCAATAGCCTCTTTAGCTTCGTGCCACGCATCCAGTGTAGATGTCACCTCTCGAATGTAGGCCAACCCTTTCTCATCTTGGGACGGCAGACGGAGAAAACTGCCGGGGGGCAATAACTTGTCGGCTGCACTCCCTCCATAATAAATCGGTAAGCACCATCCGAGTAAAGAATCCCATAATTTTTCACTCACATACCAATCATTCTCGGCATAATTTTCAATGGCCAAGTTGTAATAGTAGGGGTTGAGTGCGTGAGCTTTGCGGCTAATTTCCCCATATCCTTGGGCCCAGTCGGGGAGTCCTCTCCCATAGACATCCAACTCTAGCTCACTTTCCACTAGCATCCGCAAAAACGCCAACCGTCGGCGGTGGTTTTCTGTGCGGGAAATACCAGAGGTGATCCAAGAGCAGCGACGGGTTTTAGGGGGGGGAGGCATCTCGTTTAAGGCACGAAAGGAGTCGCTGTGATACCAAATGGCGGGCATATAATCAGGAACAGGGGCAAAGTCATCAGGTCCGGAAACGTAGCCACAAAACTGTTCTGCGGCACCATAGGAGGCTTTATTTTTTTCGATGACTTCTTCTAACGGGGGTTCGCGGAATAAAAAAATCGTGCGTTCTTTGGGGACTTGGGAGAGGCGCGATCGCGCTTTCTCTTGCTGTTCCCGTCGTCGCCGTAACACCTGCTGCTCACTCCGTCGCCATGCCTTCCACCAAGGCAGCGAAAGCGGCACATCCGACGGAAAACGATTAAAGTTGTACAACAGCAAAAAATCCGGTTGGGGGGCATTGGCCAAAATCTGGATATTCTGCCACTTCCCCAACCCATGGGGGGTTTGATTCCACATCCAATCCCCTTGGGATAACCCAGGATAGCTACTGAGCATCCCGACAATTTGGCGTTTGGTCATCTGAGGCCAGTTTGATTTAATGGGTTTCTTCTACAAATTAATCCTGATCGCGCCGAACTGCAACAAAAACAAGAACCCATTCAGCCATCAGCTTAAACGCTGACTTCCCTCGTTAGTCGATGGGAGGAAGCGCGAGGTTTCCTCGTCATCCAGGCACTCCGCTTTCATTCAAAAGCTGAGTGCTTAGATCAAAACCAATAATCCCCAGCTTTAAAGCTGGGGACTATCTCTTATAAGCCAGTCTTTTATAAAAGTGACCGACGGTATTAAAAAAAGTGATTAAATTCTTAAAAGTCAGTCTTTTATAAGCTGTGACTGACAGAATTAATGGTCTTCAATTGTAAAGTAACAAGAAATTGTGAGGATTTTGTGAAAGTAGCCCAAAAAAATTGGTTGTGAAATTATTGTGAAGGGGTAGCTAGGGTTTGCCGGATCAAAATAATCCCTCCTTGGGCTGCATCGGCTTGAGGAGGAACAAGGCGCGATCGCAAGCCCTCCCCCAACCAAGGCTCAACCCCCGTCGCCAGTCCCCCCAACAAACTACAAGGAAGCCCCTTCCGACTCCGTTTCGCCAACGCCTCCCCAATCCGATCAACCTCCCGTCCCGACTGCTCCATCAACCGCACCGCCTGGGGTTCACCCCGTCGCGCTTCCCCTATCACCACCGGGGCCAACGCCGCAAACTGGGGAGAATTTGCCCCATTAGCCCAAACCGTAAACGCCCGAAAATCATCCTCAAATTGCGCTAAAATCGCCCTCACCAACCCATTCTCTGCCTCCCGTCCATCCCATACCCGAAACGTTAAACGCACCGCCTCCAACCCCAACCAGGCCCCACTCCCTTCATCCCCTTGGGGAAACCCCCATCCGGCCACCCGCGTCACCGTCTCCCCTTCAATTTGATAGGCCACCACCCCAGTCCCCACCGCAATAACTGCCCCATCCTTTCCCCCGTGGGCCCCCAAACAAGAAATATAACCATCAGACTCCACCACCAAGCGAGTCAACGGGTGAGGATAATTTACAAACGCCTCCACCGCCTCTGGGACTTGTGACCCCGCAATACCCGCCCCACAAAACCAGTTATACTGCTCATCCCCAATGGTAATCCCAGTCCCCTTTAACGCCGCTTCTATGGCACTTAGAATCGACTGCCACGTCTTTTCCACAGAATGGCGAATATTGGCCGACCCACCTTTTCCCTCACCCAACACCCGTCCTTGACCATCTTCTACCCGAACAATGGTTTTTGTCGCCCCACCATCAACCCCGATATATAAATCTGTTTTCATAATTAGACAAACTGCACACTAAGATAAAAGTGAAAATGAGTCTAGCCGAACCCAAAATCAACCTATGTCTTCTGCCGTACAAACCCCGCTTGTTGCCGTCCAAACGCCGACCGTCGAACGATTCGCCAATGGTTTAACGATTGTAGCCGAACAGATGCCTGTAGAGGCGGTGAATTTTAATCTTTGGCTCAATTTGGGGTCAGGGGTAGAGTTAGACGAGATTAATGGGATGGCCCATTTTCTCGAACACATGATTTTTAAAGGGACTCCTCAGTTAAAAGAAGGGGAGTTTGAACAGCAGATCGAACAACGGGGGGCAGTAACCAATGCTGCGACTAGCCAAGATTATACCCATTATTATTTCACCTCTGCGCCCCGTGATTTAGCCAGTCTTATTCCCTTCCAGTTGGATGTGGTGTTAAATGCGAGTATCCCGGATGATGCCTTTGAACGGGAACGGTTGGTGGTGTTAGAAGAAATTCGCCGATCGCAAGATAATCCCAGTCGTCGTACCTATTATCAGGCCATGGCCACCTGTTTTGAGCAACTCCCCTATCGTCGGCCTGTTTTAGGGGAAGAAGCGGCCATTGCACAATTTATCCCCCAACAAATGCGCGATTTTCACCAAACCTGGTACACTCCAGACAATATTACTGCTTCGGTGGTGGGGAATTTACCTGTAGAGGAGTTAATACAAACAGTAGCGGACGCATTTCACACGACCTACACCCCCAAAACCAAATCTTCCCCCCAACGGCTAACTCTCACCCCTGAACCCCCTTTTACAGAAATTGTGCGGCGAGAATACAGCGATCCGCAACTACAACGGGCTAGATTAGTTATGGTGTGGCGTGTGCCAGGGATGGAGGCATTAGAGGAGACTTATGCGTTGGATATTCTAGCGCGTTTATTGGGGAGAGGGCGCACTTCTCGCTTATTTCGGGAGTTACGAGAAGACCGTCAACTGGTGTCTTCCATTGGGGCTACCAATATGACTCACCGTACCCAAGGGACATTTTACATTTCCGCGCTACTCCCTCCAGAGAATTTAGCGGAAGTTGAGAAGACGATAGTACAACACATTCGTCGATTTCAAGAGGAGTTGGTTGCAGAACGAGATTTACAGCGTGTTCGGACTTTGGTGGCGAATCGGTTTACGTTTGGTAATGAACGACCCAGCGATCGCGCTAATCTCTACGGTTATTATCAATCCCAACTGGGCGATTTACAAGCCGCCCTTTCCTATCCCTTGCAAATCCAATCAATTCATGCAGAAGATATACAAAGTGCGGCTCAACGCTATTTAAACCCCGATGCTTATGGGGTGGTTATTATGAAACCCGTTAATAATTGATAATTGATGATTGATAATTGATGATTTAATGGATCATGAAGAATGAAAAACAATACATAATGAATCAAAAATTATTCATATGTTTTGAGGATTCAATAATTACCAATCACCCATTACTAAACTCAAACCCATGTTAAATCAAATTGCCGAGAAAATTTCAGACGTTACCGGACAACCATTCACCATTAGTAATCAAAAATCCGTAGGAGGGGGTTGTATTAATCGGGGAACAGCCATTAGTGATGGCGATCGCTCCTATTTTGTAAAATTTAATAGTGCCTCCCAAGTCGAAATGTTTGAAGCAGAATACTTGGGATTAAAACAAATGCACGAAACCCACACCATTCGAGTCCCCCAACCCCTCTGTTGTGGGGTAGTGGACTCCAATAGTTACATTGTGATGGAATGGTTAGAATTTGGTCGTGGAGATAGTAATGTTTGGGCAGAAATGGGTCATCAACTCGCCCAACTTCACCGCTATCAAGGATCCGAACAATTTGGCTGGGATCGTAATAATACCATTGGCTCAACGCCGCAAATGAACCCTTGGACTGAAAACTGGAGTGACTTTTTTGCCGAACATCGCATCGGCTATCAACTCAAACTAGCGAAACGAAGGGGAGGGAGTTATCCTAGTACCGAGACAGTCGTAGAGAGAGTCCGGGAGTTATTGCGCGATCGCACCCCTCAACCCTCCCTTTTACATGGCGATCTTTGGTCTGGGAATGCCGCTTGTACCGTGGACGGAGAACCCGTTATCCTTGATCCTGCCACCTACTGGGGCGACCGAGAAGCAGATATCGCCATGACCGAATTATTTGGGGGGTTTCCTGCCGCTTTTTATCGGGGATACAATAAGGAATGGGAGCTAGACGGGGGCTATAAGCAGCGTAAAAGCCTTTACAACCTCTACCATGTCTTAAATCATTTTAATCTCTTTGGTGGGGGCTACGGGTCACAGGCCAGCCGCATGATCGATCAAATAATGTAATCCGGCCAATCATGTGATCCAGTCTAGAATCAGGCAGGAAGCAAGGACAAATTCCCCCATAAAATAAACACAACACCATGCAGAGGACGGCCAAGCGTCGTCCGTCCCAATTATCCACTCATCCTTCCCCTCTCGTGTTTTATAAACGTTCTTGGGCTAAAAACCTTCCCCTGCGCTTACTCCTAATTATCCCCTTTGTCATCCAAATTTTAGCCACCGTCAGCATCATTGGCTGGTTATCATGGCGCAATGGCCAAAAAGCAGTCGAAGATGTCACCCTGCAACTCCGAGATGAGATCAGTCATCGCATCGAAGACAAACTGATCAGTTATCTCGAAACCCCCAGAGTTATTAACCAAGTTAACGCCGATGCCATTCGGTCCGGCCAACTCAACCCCGACAACTTCCAACAAACCATCCGGCAATTCTGGCGACAGCGTAATTTATTTGGGGTGTCTGATGTCTCAGCCATGTATTTTGGCTCAGAAGACGGGGAGTTTGTCGGGTTAGGATACCAAGAAGACCAAACTTGGCAAGCCACTCTAGTCACCCCAGAAACCAACAACCGCTTTTATAGTTACATCACCGACCAACAAGGCAACCCCCTCATTTTACTCTCCAAGGGAAATTTTTATGATCCTCGCATTCGCCCTTGGTATAAAGATGCCCTCAAAGCCGGAGAAGCCACTTGGAGTCAGATTTACGGAGATTTTAAAGAACGTCGCTTTAAAATTACCCTCGCCCAACCCCTGTATCGAGGCCGGGAATTTTTAGGAGTCGTCGGGGTTGATTTTGCCCTGTCCAATATTGAGGAATTTCTCCAAAATTTAAACGTTGGCAAAACCGGAGAAACCTTTATTATTGAAAGGTCTGGCCTCTTAGTGGCCGCCTCTGTGCCAGGGCAAATGCAGCAAGTGAAGCAGGGAGAATTATCCCGGTATGAAGCCGTCATGGCCAACAGTCCCCTCATTCGAGAAACCGCGAGAGCATTGGCAGCCCAATGGAGTGAGTTTCAAGACTTAAAGCAGAGTCAGCATCTCGATGTGATGATTAAGGGGAAACGGCAATATGTGCAAGTTGTTCCCTTCTCTGATGGGGAAAACCTCGACTGGTTAATTGTAGTGGTTATTCCCGAAGCTGACTTTATGGCGCGAATTCATGCCCAGACGCAGACGACTATCATTTTATGTTTGTTAGCCTTGGGAATTGCGATCGCACTCGGTATTTTAACCGCCCATTTACTCACCCGCCCCATTTTACGCCTCGCTGAAGCCGCCAACGCCATCACCTCTGGGGAACTCAAACAACGGGTCAAATTAGGCTATTTCTCCGAATTACGCCTCCTCGCCCATGCCTTTAACCGCATGGCCCAACAATTACGGGAAACCTTCGGTCAACTCGAGGCCACCAACCAAGACTTAGAAAACCGCGTCAAAGAACGCACCGCCTCCCTGGCCCAAGCAGAGGAGAAATATCGGAGTATCTTCGAGAATGCAGCAGAAGGGATTTTTCAATCTCATCCAGACCAAGGCTATATTAGTGCTAACCCGTCTTTAGCCGGGATTTTCGGCTATGACTCCCCCGAAGCCTTAGTCCAGAATTTAACCTCCCTCGACACCCAACTCTATGTTAATCCCCAACGCCGCCAAGATTTACTAGAGAGTCTCCGCGAACGGGCATTTGTCGTCGGGTTTGAGTCCCAAGTCTATCGGGCCGATGGCAGCACGATTTGGATTGCCGAGAATGTGCGGGTCGTTTATGATGGGGCGGGGAATTTTTGTTACTACGAAGGGACTGTTGAAGATATTACCCGCCGCAAACAGGCCGAAGATGCCATCCAACGCAGTACCCAACAAATTCGCCAACAGAATAAGGTGTTAATGCGTTTGACGAAAAATTACTTGCTGACTCACGGCTTTTTGCAGGAAGGGTTACGGGTTATTACCAAAGTTACCGCGAAAGTGTTACGAGTCCAACGGGTGAGTGTGTGGCTGTTGAATGAGTCCCAAGACCAGTTAGAATGCGTTAGCTGTTATGGCCAAGAGTCCCACCATGAGGAAACTATGTCTCCTTTAAGGGTGGCAGAGTATCCGGTGTATTTTGCGGCCTTAGAAGCGGATGAGGCCGTGGCCGTGGCTGATCTGCGGCTTGATCCCCGTACCCAAATGTTGAGTCAATCCTATTATGGGGAGAACGCCTTAGTCTCTGTGTTAAATGTCCCCATCCGTCGCACCGGGAAAACCTTGGGAGTGGTGAGTGTAGAGGAATTTGACCAAGCGCGGGAATGGACTCCAGAAGAAGAAAATTTTATGCGTTCCTTGGCTGATCTGGTAGCCTTAGCCATAGAAGCCCGCGATCGCCGTCAAGCCGAAGCCGAACTCCGCGTCGAAAAACAAAAATCCGAGCGTCTCTTACTTAATATTCTCCCCGAATCCATCGCCAAGCAACTGAAAGATGAAACCACTCTCATTGCCCAACATTTCGATGAAGTGACTATCTTATTTGCCGATATTGTGGGTTTTACCCCTCTCTCCTCGCAACTTGATCCCCTCTCCTTGGTAAACTTCCTCAATGAGATTTTTTCCAGTTTTGACGAATTGGCCGAAACCCTAGGACTGGAAAAAATTAAGACCATCGGGGATGCTTATATGGTAGCGGCGGGATTACCGTTACCGAGAGAAGATCATGCTAGTGCGATCGCAGAAATGGCCCTCTCAATGCAGGCCGTCATGAAACGGTTTATCCTCCCCGATGGTACACCCTGTCAAATCCGCATTGGCATTAATACCGGAGTCGTGGTTGCAGGAGTCATTGGGACTAAGAAATTTATCTATGATCTCTGGGGAGATGCGGTTAATATTGCCTCTCGCATGGAATCTTCAGGAGAACCCGGTTCAATTCAACTCACTGAAAACACCTATCAACTCCTGCATTCTTCCTACGAGTTTGAACCCCGCGGCCTCATCCCTGTCAAAGGCCGAGGGGATATGATGACCTATTGGTTAAAAGGGAGGAAATAGTTGATAATTGATAATTGATAATTGATAGAGAGTAGGGTGGGCAATGCCAGCCCTGTCAAGGTGAGAAATTGTAGAACGAGACACCGTTGTTTCAGACACTTGTGAGAGACATTTTCTCCCCCTCTCCCAAGGTTGGGAGAGGGGGTTGGGGGGTGAGGGCGACTCCAAACC
>NZ_JAQMSD010000185.1 GCF_028330525.1 Spirulina sp. CS-785/01 | reverse complement strand
CCCAAAAACGGCTCAGAACTCGTCACCTACTGGGAAAAGGTAGGAGTCATCAACACCCGACCCGACTTAGAAAACAGCCAACAAACCGCCCGCCAACTCCGTCACCAAGCCGAAACCCGACAGTCCCCCTAGAGAATGTATTTGATAGATACAAAGAGGCCATTCCCCTGCCATCCATTTATACCTGTGCCTTGTCTAACTTCACCGCTTACCGTTTATCACATAATATTGGGTTAATTGATACCTTAATTGCGGCCTGTGCGGTTGGCAATAATGCAACCCTTTGTACGTTCAATGTGAAACATTATCAAGTTATTCCTAACCTGCACATCGAACAACCCTACAGTCGATAAAACCACTAATATTAATCAACCACAAGAAGAACAGGAACTGAAACGGAACATCAAAACCCCACTAGCCTTGGGTTTAAACCCAAGGCTAAGAGCTAAAGTCATCTCAAGATGACTCATAGTACAAAAACCCAATTTCCCCCTCCTCTGGCCGCCATTCTAGGGGTTTAGAAACCGGGTTTCTTATTTCCATGAGAGGGCAAAATCAACCACTGGGAGAGAAACCCGGTTTCTCCCTTCACTACCAACCAAACCCCAATCATTAAAATCAACCAACCCCCCACAACCCAAAAACTAATCCCGCACTCGCCACCAAAACAACAAACTCAACACCACCCCCACCACAACTCCCACCAATAACGCCACAGACAAAGGTATCCCATCCTCCCCTGCCGTAATATTCCGTAAATTAATCCCCAAAAAGCCAATAATTAACCCCGGAATGCCAATAAACACCCCCAAAAAATTCAAACGGTCTTCCACCCGCTTTGTGCGCTGCTGTAATAAATACTCGTGCATCTCCTGCACCTCTGTACTCACCTCCCGATAGAACTGCTCCACCTGAAACACTTGTTGCCACCGCAGATAACAACGATGATGATGCTCTCGCTGCATGGCCTGAGTAAAATATCCCCGTGCCGTAAAGGACAATAACTGGTCTCGAATGCGTTGAAACGTCCGTTCTCGCTGCTTCTCCTGCTCCCCCACTAACCAATATTCCGCTACTTGGGCTGAAAGCGTCATCAAAGCAAACCGTTGATGGAGAGTTAATAAAAACAGCAGAAAATAATTCTCCCGTAAATGCTCAATCAATGTCCTCTGAAAAAACTCCGTCTCCGGCATATCCACCCCCACAAACCCCCCACCATCCAAGGAAAACACAAACCACTGCCGGGCTGCATAGGGGAGTAAGTTGGGATGGGCTAACTCTAAATCTGCTTCTGAGGGATGATTCCCCTGCTTACTATGAAAAAAGTTCCGCACCTGATAGAGTAACGAGGGAATCTCGGCCTCTCCCACCCCCTGCACCGAGAGTCCCACAAAGGGCAACAGTTGCCCCGGAATAAATACCTCCTCCCACCAGCACCCCCCTTTTTCCCCAGACCCGGTTTCTAAAAGGGGAAATAAAATCTCATCAAGGGTCCCCACTCCCTCTCGATGGTCTATAACTCCGCCAGCAAAATCGGGAAAATAGGGATGAGAACGAGGCGTTTGTAGCGTTTCGCTAAATCCAATTCGCTTATCCCCCTGTACCTTCACCCCCCGTTTCCCCTGCAAAAAGCGGAAATAATGAATAAAATCCAACCAATCTTCGAGTTGGTTACGTTTCGGTTGCGCTTGTACCGTTAAAAACCCGACCCCAATTTTAAATAATGCCAACTGCACCACCAATTGATTTTGATTTTCCTTCCCCCACCCAAAAGGAATGCGTTTCCCTTGGGGGGTGAGCAAGTCCCAATCATACTTAAACCCCAAATGCCGAGATAGGTCATAGGGGGATTCTACCTGGTCTGAGAGTTTCCAAAGATGGGCGGTTGGGGGAGTGTTTTGGGTGGGGTTGAGGTATTGGGCCACATAGGAAAGGAGGTCATCTTGGGGGAAATTTTGGGCTTCCCAAAGGGGTTTCCGGGCAAAGGTGGCTTTGTTGTCTAGGCGGGGATTTTCCTGAATTTTGTCCAGTGCGTCATAATAGGCTTCTTGGTCTATCTTTTCAGCATAGGGGGCTTGGTCAATGGCCCGACAATGCTCGGTAAAGTTCTCCCCCTGAAAGGCGAAGGGATAGACAAAGTAAAGAAAAGCCGAATCCCTGTTCACTTGACACATAAATTAGTAACTCCTAACGCTTCTGCATACGCCTAAACGCCATCCCGCATCGCTGACACCTTCCCTTAACTTACTCTTTGTTTATCGTATTATTTCCTCAAAACCCCATAAGTTGCCCGCGCGATCGCCCAATCCTCTTGCGTCGGAATCACCAACACCCGCACCCTAGACTCCGGGGTAGCAATATCCTGATTCTGCGGAGATTGTTCATTGGCCGACTCAGCCAACTGTACCCCCAAAAACTCCAACCCCTGACAAGTCTTGGCCCGCACCAGAGGGGCATTTTCCCCCACCCCTCCCGCAAAAATGAGCGCGTCGAGTCCCCCCAAGGCAGGAAGTAAGGCACTAATGGCGGACTGTAAACGGTGAATATACATAGCAAAGGCTAACTTAGCCCGTCCCTTCCCCGACTCTATCCCCCTCAATAAATCCCGCATATCCCCAGATTCTCCCGTAATTCCTTTAATCCCAGATTGCTTATTCAACAGCGTATCCACTTGCTCTAGGTTCAACTGATACTCTCGCATTAAATGTAGCGCGATCGCGGGATCAATCGAACCACTCCGAGTCCCCATCATCAACCCCTCCAACGGTGTAAACCCCATAGTTGTCTGTACACTCTGTCCCCCCCGAATCGCCGCCAGAGAGCAACCATTCCCCAAATGACAAGTAATTAACCGCAACTCCTCCAACGGCCTCCCCAGCAACACCGCAGCCCGTTGAGCGCAATATTCGTGGCTAATGCCATGAAACCCATAACGGCGGATGCCTCGCTCATACCACTCATAGGGAAGGGGATATACCGCCGCCTCCTCTGGCATTTGGCTATGAAAGGCCGTGTCAAACAGGGCCACCTGGGGAACATCCGGCAATAAGCCATTCATAGCCTCAATCCCCGCTAAATTCACCGGATTATGCACCGGGGCCAAAACACTTAATTCTGCAATTTTGCCTTGCACTTCCGGGGTAATGAGCGTGGCCTGGGTATAGTCTGCCCCCCCGTGTACCACCCGATGGCCAACCCCTTCAATTTCCTCCAGTTGAGCTAAAACCGCCGTTTCCCCTTGGGTGAGGGTATCCAGTAAGGCCGCAATCCCTTGGCGACGAGAGGGGGCGTTTAAGGTCTCCTGGTGGGGTTTTCCTTGGGCCTTGACTTTGAGGGTGGCGTTGTCTTGCCCCTGCCAATCGACAGTCCCCTGCCAGAGGGGAGTTAAGGGAGTCTCTAAGGGAGTCTCATCCGGCAAGTCATAGAGACAACTTTTTTGGGAACTCGACCCGGCATTATGAACTAAAATTTTCATGTTCAGCGTGGGATTGCGTCACGTTATGGTCTATTTTTCCGCAACTTTTCTCAAATGGGTCACGTTTACAGATTTTCGGGTTCGGTTTGGGGATTAGACGCTGGGGAATTTTCGTTATTGGGGGACGTGGGTTCAGTTTCTGGGACGGTTGGCTCAAAACCGGGGTTCAATTGCTCCTCTTGGGGCATTCCAGGCAGGGTAGGGAATGGATTGTCTGGGAGGGGGGTTTCGGGGGTTGTGGGGCTGTCTGGGGCTTCTGTGCCTTCGGGAAGGGTGGCTAAGGCCACGCGATCGCCCCCCACCTCTTTTAAAATATCCAATACCTGAATCACCTCATCATAACGGGCTTCTTTGGAGGCATACAACACCATCAACCCATCAGGCCGGGTTAAAAAGTAATTTTCCACGGCCTGATACAACTGGTTACGACTATTGACGGGCTGTTGTTCCACATACACCTGGCCAAAATCATCCAAACTCACAATCAACATTTCCCGCATCTGGGGGGCCCCAGTAGAGGCTTTGGGCAAGTCTAAACTAATGGCTTGCTGCCGAGAAAACCCCACCGCCGCCAAAATAAAAAAGGTGAGAATACAAAAAATGACATCAATCAGTGGGATAATCTCAATGCGCACTTCCTCCTCTTGGCGCGTTTCATTCCAAAGTTTCAGGGGTTGAACGTCGAGGGGAGAGTTACGTTTTTGGGCTTTCGGGTTGGGTTTCGCTTGACTCATGATTTTTTAGAACTACTGAAGGGCGGACTCGCTTTACTGGCTGTTTCCTCGCCAGACTCTAACCATTTTTGACGGTACAACACTTCTAAATCACTGCCCGCTTTGCGAAAAATGCGGACTTGACCAAAGAAAAAGGCTTGAAAGAGACGATAGAAGGCTAAACTAATAATCGCCACCACCAGGCCAACGGCGGTCGAAATGAGGGATTCTCCAATCCCTAATGTTACGCCAGCCGTGGAAGCAGTTCCTAAGTCACTAATACTAATTGATCCCAGGGAGTTAATGAGACCTAGTACGGTCCCTAATAAGCCCAACAGTGGGGATAGGGCAATCACCGCTTCGAGAATTTTGTCCCCCCGTCGCATCAGGGCTAATTCATCATCGGCGGCGGACTCCATGGCCAAGTGAAACACTTCTGGTTCGGGGTCCTTTAATTGTAACGGGGTATATAAGAAGCGTCCGATGGGGTGTTCTCGGTAGTCTCTAGCAATTTGTACTGCCGCATCCCAATTCCGGTAAGCGGCCTCCATGACGCTAGTGAGAATTTGCCGTTCTTGCAGTAAGACTCTTGACCAAAACCAAATCCGGTCAAAAATCACACCCATGGCCAAGATGGAGAGAAAAATCAGCGGCCCGATGGCGATCCCACCTTTGTCAATAATGTTCAGGATACTTTCAAATGTCACAGTTGTCTCCTCCCCTTAACCCACAGGTTCTTCGACTATCCAATTTATTTTAGTGGGTTATTTGTCTTTGGTCATGGGTTTTTTGTCCGAGAGGGGCTTCGTAGTTCACCCTTCACTACTGACTAGGATTGACTGGTCATCGGCGATGGGTTCTTCGGTTTCTCCTAGGTAAATGACGCGGATGTCTTGGGGGAGATTGTCTTCTAGGAGAAAGTAGCCTTCTTCTAGGTAGTCTTGGACTTGGGCCGGGGATAAGTCTTCTCCTTCGGCTTGGAGATAGGCGGCAATGCGGGTGGGACTCCAGTGGAAGGTGCGCGACATGACTAGGCTAAGACGAGTGACGGGGGGGAGTAAGTCTAAGGCTTGTTCGAGGTAACACCAGAGGGGCGGAGAGACGGTTTGTAGGTTGTAGTTGATGGCTTCGACGGGGGGGAGTTGGGCTTGGTTGATACATAAGGCGGTCATGTTGATTAGCCAATTTTGAAAGGAGTTGCTTTCGTCTTCTTGACTGGGCCGCAGTTCTAACCCCCGCATTTCGTAGAGGATGTGTCGCCAGGTTAGGGCAAAGAGATAGTCGCCTTGGACGGGCGATCGCGCGGAATGGGCAATTAAAGTATAGACAATGGGACTATATCGGCAAAATAAGGCGACAAAATACTTCCCCTGTTCTGGATACCGTTGAAACAGAGTCAGTAATTCGCGATCGCTATGGTGAAATAGTGATTTCACTAGCGGATGATTGCATTCTGGAAAACGCTGGGTTTGCACTTCGGAATCCCCCTCTCCCTCAAGGCTGTTGTTACGTCCTATTTTAAACAGTAATCACTAATCAGTAATCAGTAAACAGTCATCAGTCATCAGTCATCGGTTATTGTCAGACAAGGTTTCGGCTAGCTAGGGCAGTTATCCTTGATTTATGGGGGGGGTTGGGGATTTCCCTATCTCACTCTCTTGGGGGACATTGGTGTAGGTTGGGTTGAGGGAGGACACCCTGGACAGGGCTTGTGTTGGGTTACGCTTCCCTTCACCCAACCTACCATTTTTGTTGGGTTACGCTTCCCTTCACCCAACCTACCATTTTTGTTGGGTTACGCTTCCCTTCACCCAACCTACCATTTTTGTTGGGTTACGCTTCCCTTCACCCAACCTACCATTTTTGTTGGGTT
>NZ_JAQMSD010000184.1 GCF_028330525.1 Spirulina sp. CS-785/01 | reverse complement strand
TACCCCCTCCTCATTATCGAAGTCCTCTCCGACACCACAGAAGCCTTTGATAGAGGAGATAAATTCTTAGACTATCAAACTCGTGATACCCTGCAAGAATACGTCCTCATCAACAGCAGACAGCAGAGAGTCGAAACCTTTAGACGGAATGATGAGGGGTTATGGGTGATGCAAGTCTATACTCCTCCCCACTTCGAGTTACAGAGTATTGACTACCAAGGGAGTTTTAACTTGCTTTACGAGGATGTGGTATTTGAGGGGAGTGGGGGGTAAACCACAAAGACACAAAGGACACAAAGTAGGAATAATGAGGAATGGGAGAAGTGTCCCCTATTCTCTATATTCTATTTCTCTAAGGGATAATAAGACTAGGACAGCATTCTTTTGTCTCTGTGTTTCTCTGTGTCTGGAGTGGTGCAATTTCTTCCTCTCCTAGTAAACTAGAAGACTGAGCAATTCATCAAGGAATACTCTATGACTGTTTCCCCTGATATTCAACAGCGTATCACTCAACTGCGAGAACAGTTGCGAGAGGCAGGATATGCGTATTATGTCCTTGATGACCCGATTATGCCTGATGCGGTGTATGATAAGCTCTATCGGGAACTACAAGACCTTGAACAGCAACACCCCGAACTGGTTACTCCTGATAGTCCGACACAACGAGTGGGGGATAAACCCGCAGAACAATTTATTTCGGTTCAGCATAATATTCCCCTGTATAGTTTAGAGAATGCTTTTGATGAGGGGGAGTTGCGGAAGTGGGAGGAACGATGGAAACGACAAACTCCCGATATTGCAGAAACTGGGGAGTTTGAGTATGTTTGCGAGTTGAAAATTGATGGGTCTGCGATCGCATTAACCTACAAAAACGGTATCCTGACTAGAGGAGTCACCAGGGGAGATGGGACAACTGGGGAAGATATCACCCAAAATATTCGCACTATTCGCAGTATCCCTTTAAAATTATCCCTCGAAAATCCCCCAGAACAGGTGGAAATTCGGGGAGAGGCATTTTTACCCTTGGATGAGTTTGAACGCATCAATAAGGAACGGGAAACGCAGGGAGAGAAATTATTTGCGAACCCCCGTAATGCAGCAGCAGGGACGTTACGACAACTTGACCCGAAAATTGTGGACCAACGCAGATTAGATTTTTTTGCTTATACTTTGTATATTCCCTCGGACCCTAATTTTCATCCTCAAACTCAATGGGAGTCTTTAGAGGTTTTACAACAGATGGGGTTACGGGTGAATCCCAATCGGAAAATATGTGCTAATTTGGGCGAAGTGCAAGCCTATTTTCAGGACTGGGAGACGAAACGAAGGGAACTCTCTTATCTTACTGATGGGGTGGTGGTGAAGTTGAATTCTATTCCCCTACAACAACAGTTAGGGTTTACTCAGAAGTTTCCTCGTTGGGCTGTTGCTTTGAAATATCCCGCAGAGGAAGTCCCCACTGTAGTTCAAGATATCACAGTCAATGTGGGTCGTACAGGGGCTGTGACTCCTATGGCTATTATGAACCCGGTTCAGGTGGCCGGGACAACGGTACAACGGGCCACGCTTCACAACCAAGACCGTATTGCAGAGTTGGATATTCGCATCGGAGATACGGTTATTATTCGTAAAGCAGGGGAAATTATTCCGGAGGTGGTACGGGTTTTAGAGGGGATGCGGCCACCTGGTACACAACCCTATACAATGCCGCAAAATTGTCCAGAGTGTAACTCCGAGTTGGTGCGTCCGGAGGGGGAAGCGGTGATTCGTTGTGTGAATAGTTCTTGTCCTGCTATTTTAAAGGGGAGTGTGCTACATTGGGCTTCCCGTGATGCTTTAGATATTAATGGGTTAGGTGAGAAGTTAGTTGAGCAAATTGTTAGAACCCGGTTAGTGCGGTCAGTTGCTGATTTATACGGGTTAAGGGTTGAGGAATTAACCCAGTTGGAACGGGTGGGAAGGAAGTCGGCTGAGAAGTTGGTTGCTGCAATTGAAGGGTCTAAAAAACAGCCTTATGCTCGTGTTTTATATGGGTTGGGTATTCGCTATGTGGGGAAGGTGAATGCGGAGGTTTTAACCCAAGCGTTTCCGACGATTGAACAGTTACAATGTGCTTCGGTTGATGGGTTAGAGAATGTCTATGGAGTTGGATTAGAAATTGCTAAGTCGGTTTGGCAGTGGTTCAAGATTGAGGCGAATCAGGAGTTGGTGAAACGCTTGCAGGATGAGGGGTTACGGTTTAATCAAGGGGTAGAAAATAAGGGGGAGTTTGCGGGGTCTAAGGTTTTAGAGGGGAAAAGGTTTGTGATTACGGGGACGTTGCCGAGTTTGTCTCGGAAGGAGGCGGAACGGTTAATTAAAGATGCGGGGGGGAAGGTGACAAGTTCGGTGAGTAAGAATACGGATTATTTGTTGGCGGGGGAAAAGGCGGGGTCTAAGTTAGAGAAGGCGGAAAAGTTAAATGTTTTTATATTAAGTGAAGATGGGTTGCGGGATATGTTAGAATAGATTTTTATTGGTGTTTTTTAGGGGTTTTGCTGGGGGGAGAAGCTCTCAAGAGCTTACTACGAACGGGGTGGAAGGGACTTTGGTGGGTTTCTTTTTTGTGGGGAAAGAGAAGCTCTCAAGAGCTTACTACGAACTACGATAAAATCATCCCCCTATCCAACAAAAGCGAGGAAAAGGGGGATGACTAGAGGGTTAATCTTATTGTTGCGTCTCGAGATGAGGGGTGGACAAGGTTTGATCACAG
Source organism: Spirulina sp. CS-785/01 (assembly GCF_028330525.1). Taxonomy (GTDB): domain Bacteria; phylum Cyanobacteriota; class Cyanobacteriia; order Cyanobacteriales; family Spirulinaceae; genus JAQMSD01. The sequence continues at coordinate 1,580 of NZ_JAQMSD010000184.1, read as the reverse complement.
GGAAGTTTAGGAAGGTTAAAACTAAAACCTGCTTTTACGAGTTGCGACGACGGAGTAACATTACACCACCAACTCCCAAGATTCCTAAAACAGAAGCAGGTTCAGGAACAGTCGTGACTCCTTGAACAGCAAACACGGTGTCGTTGTAATCTTTGTCTCCACCATTCCAGAGGTCTTCAAATCCGAGTACGACAAAATCGTCCATTTCGTAACCAATCAGGTGATCAAAGTTGTCAGGATTTTCTGCTGAATCAAAGCCAAAGAAGTGATCTCCACCATTTTTACCGTTGGATTTGAGGAAGAATTCGATGAACGTATCGCCTTCAAAGTCACCTAAATCTCTTCCTTCACCTAATGATAAAGGCCCGTCGGAGTTTTTCAAGATACTGTTGGGGGAGGATAGGTCGTCAAAAATCTTGGTTTTATTGTCTCCCCCATCGGTGGAGTAAAACAGTTGATTACGATATCCTGCTCCTTCGTTGATAAAGTAAACTTCAACGTCGTTGACTCCCCCTTCCCAGCGCAGTTTGCTCAGATCGACTTTGGGGAGATCGATGGCATCCATTAATTTACGTTCTTTGTTAATTAAGTCATTGAAGGTTTTCCAGTCTTCGTAGTCTAAACGCAATTGATCGGCATTATTTTCATATTGTTGGTCATATTTCTCTTGAGAGATAGATTGAGCAGATGCTCCTGTGACAGAAAATAAAGTAGCGGCGGCAGTGGCAACAGCGATAAATCCAGTGAATGTTTTAAATTTCATGGCTCAAACTCCTTAAGTAATAAATCAAGAACAAAGAGAAGGAGTAATATTTAAATTCTGCATTAGTCACCCTGAGCGACTAATGGCTTTAACCCTCTAATTGTTTAGTGGCTACACTTTATACAATAAGGGGGGATTCTCAGGATTGAAAGGGGGAGAGAGCAAGTTTGTCTGTTTCTTTATAAAAAGCGGTCAGGATTACCCGCTTTTTAAAGTAAGTGTCAACCGCATTAAGCTGTAAGTCCCGATGATCTTTTTATCTGTATAGATTTTTGTCTTCTGGTATAAAAGAATACTTGCTTTTTAGGTAATATTTGCGTATTATCTGGGTTTTTAACATAATATTTAATAAGCTGTTCGTGGTTTTTTCAAAATATTCTCCCAGAAATTACTTAATCTTCATCAAGACTACATTATTAACTATGAAGGATCACGGTAAAAACCGATTGCTACAATTCTCTAGAGTCGTACTAGGGGAGATTCTCCTGGCGATCATCCCCCCTTGGATTGGCTGCGATCGGCGTAATGACTTCCCTATATTTTTCTCTTGACAAGATAAGTATTTTGTGGTAATGAAATAAAGGAACTCGCGCCTACCCTTGAAAAAGGTGGGATAAAACCGTTAATGAACTCTCCTCGGCGACAAAAAACGCATCCGCCAAGGATGCGTCAAATCGTTCAACAAAAGAGCCGCGGGACTCCCCCACCTCGGAACAGGTGGGGGAGGAAAGCGGGTGAGTCGATACCGCTTCTCCTGCGGAGACGCTGCGCGAACGATGCGGCTGAGACTCACAACCTCTTAGGCTACGCATAGACC
>NZ_JAQMSD010000183.1 GCF_028330525.1 Spirulina sp. CS-785/01 | reverse complement strand
GTCTATACCCGCACCGCCTTTCCCGAACAATGGGCAAAGACGCAAAATAACTTAGCCAATGCCTACCTATACCGCATCCGGGGAGAGCGAGCCGAGAACCTCGAACAGGCGATCGCTGCCTACGATGCCGCCTTAGAAGTCCGTACCCGCACCGCCTTTCCCGAACAATGGGCAATGACGCAAAATAACTTAGGCAATGCCTACAGAAACCGCATCCGGGGAGAGCGTGCCGAGAACCTCGAACGGGCGATCGCTGCCTACGATGCCGCTTTAGAAGTCCGTACCCGCACCGCCTTTCCCGAACAATGGGCAGAGACGCAAAATAACTTAGCCATTGCCTACTCTGACCGCATCCGGGGAGAGCGTGCCGAGAACCTCGAACAGGCGATCGCTGCCTTAGAAGCCGCCTTAGAAGTCTATACCCCCACCGCCTTTCCCGAACAATGGGCAATGACGCAAAATAACTTAGCCATTGCCTACAGAGAGCGCATCCGGGGAGAGCGTGCCGAGAACCTCGAACGGGCGATCGCTGCCTACGAAGCCGCCTTAGAAGTCCGTACCCGCACCGCCTTTCCCCAAGATTGGGCAACGACGCAAAATAACTTAGCGGCTGCCTACCTATACCGCATCCGGGGAGAGCGAGCCGAGAACCTCGAACAGGCGATCAAACTCTATCAAGAAGCCCTCCAAATCCGTACCCGCACCGCCTTTCCCCAAGAACACACCGAAACCCTCAATAACTTAGGCTTTACCTACCAAGCCCAATCCCAACACTACACCAGCAACCCCGAAAATAAACAAACCGCCCTAGAAAACGCCTACAACACCTTTGAACAAGCCCTAGATGTGGTGGAATACCTGCGAGGGGAAATCACCTCTGGAGACGAAGTAAAACGCAAACTCAATGAAGAATGGAACAGACTCTATCGGGGGATGGTAGAAGTCTGCCTAGAACTGCAAAACTACACCGCCGCCATTGAATACACAGACCGCAGCAAAGCCCGCAACCTCGTTGAACTCATCGCCACCCGTGACGCTTACTCCCAAGGAGAAATCCCCCCCGAAATCCGTCAACGTCTGCAACAACTCAGTGAAGAAATTGACCAAGAAAACCGTCGCCTCCAACAAGACCCTGACCCCGACTACAGCCACATTGAGCAACTGCGGCAAGAATTCCAAGCCAAGTCTCCCTATAAACCCTTGCCGTTTCAGCAAATGCAAGACCTACTCGATGAAGAAACCGCCATCCTCGAATGGTACATTATGCCCGATAAGTTCTTGGTGTTTACCCTCACCCGTCAAGCCCTTAAACACTGGACATCTTCCGAGGAAGATTTAGATCGACTCATCGACTGGGGAAACGACTACCTCCGCGACTACCGCACCGACAAAACCCAATGGCAAAACTGCCTCCCCCAACGCCTCGAAACCCTCTCCCAACTCCTCCACCTCCCAGAAATCCTAGATAACCTCTTTAAACAATTCCCCACCTGCAAAAAACTCATCCTCATCCCCCACCGCTACCTCCACCTTTTCCCCCTCCACGCCTTACCCATCCCCGTCCAACCCGTAGAGGATAGCATCCGCCCAATTCCCCCGAATACCCCAACCCCAGAGGGCGCAAGCATTGCGCCCCTACAGGATATCTTTGAAAACGGGGTGAGTTATGCCCCCAACTGCCAACTCCTACAACAAGCCCAAAAACGTCAATATCCCGACTTTAAAAACCTACTCGCCATCCAAAACCCCACCGATGACCTCATCGGGGCAGACCTCGAAATCGAAAACATCCGCACCCTTTTCCCCCAACGCAGCAGCCTCCAAAAAGGCAACGCTACCAAAACCAACTTCCTCAAAAAAGACTTCACCCAAACTCACCACCTCTACTTCTCCTGTCACGCCGCCTTTAACCCCGACTCCCCCTTCGACTCCGGCCTCCGCCTCGCCGATGACATCCTCACCCTAGAAACCATCATCGCCTCCCTCAACCTCAGCCAATGCAGCCTCGTCACCCTCTCCGCCTGCGAAACCGGACAAGTCGCCCTTGATGACACCGATGAATATATCAGCCTCTCCAGTGGCTTCATCCTCGCAGGCAGTCCCTCCGTCCTCGTCAGCCAATGGTCAGTCAATCAAATTTCTACTGCCCTCCTCCTGATTAAAACCTACGAACTCCTGCAACAACACCCCGGCAAACTGGCCATTGCCCTCAAAGCTGCCCAAACATGGCTACGAGAAACCACTGTCACAGGGTTTCACCAATGGTCGCAAACTTCCCCCCTCCTCACAGACCATTGGCGCAAACAACTACAAACATTTTTTCAACAGATGGGGGACAATGAACAAGAGGGATGGAACAACCAACCCTACCAGTCCCCCTACCATTGGGCGGCCTTTTGTATTGTTGGACAAGGAGAACAAAAAATGGCTAGTGATGCCGATAAAATCCAAGCCTTTATCACCCTGATACAAGAAAACCCCGATAATATCTTTGCAGACCATTGGCAGAGTTTAAACGACCTACAAAGCCAACTCGGTGACGACGACGAAAAAAACGCGGCAGCCTTAGAAAAATGGCTAGAAGAACGCTCCCTACTCCAACAAGCCTACAACGAGAAATTAAACGCCGCATCCCCCGATAATCCCCTCCTGGGGGCAACCGGAGAAAAAGGCATAGGGGGAAGTAAAGCTAAACCCAACACCCCTAGTCCTTCTCTACCGGAATTAATCGAAAACATCAGCAAAAAGAACACCCCTCCCCCCTCCTCTCACCAACAAAACCCCAATCAATCCTAAGCATTGCCGTTATCCCCTCTTACAACCTATCCATGACTCAATCCACCCCACCCTCCATTAACTTCAATAATCTTTTAGAAAGTGAAAAACGTCGTAAAGAAATTGCTACCCATATTGCAGAAGCTCATGAAGAATATAAACAAGGAAAAACGCAGAAAGTTACGGTTGATAAATTAATGGCAGACCTAGAGCAATAAACTGATTGTAAGCATTCAGGTAATTCTCCCTAGCTCCCTCCTCTCACCAACAAACCCCCAATCAATCCTAAATATTGCCGTTATCCCCTCTTACAACCTACCCATGACTCAATCTACCCCACCCTCCTCCCAATTTCACCAAGTTTTAGAACTCACAGAAACGTTATCAAACTCGGAACAAAAATTATTAATAGAAATCCTGCAAAACCGCTTAAATGAACAGCATAACCCGTACATCCCAAAACATCGCATCGCACCAGACGCGATCGCAGGTAAAGGAAAAACATTAGGAGATTTAGTGAGTCCCATTGTGGACGAAGAGGATTGGGAATGCTTGAAATAATGGTACTCGATACGCATATTTGGTTTTGGTTGATGACTCAAGAATTTGAGCGATTTCCCGATCACTGGCGAGAAAAAATTGATACTGCTCAAACAGTGGGTGTTTCTCCCTTGTCTTGTTATGAGATTGCCTTAGCTCATCAACGAAGGCGACTCGAATTACCTTGTGCTGCCAATGAATGGTTTAAACAAGCATTAGACCCTGCTGGAATTTGCTTACTTCCTTTAACATCAGAAATTACTTTTAAAGCAGTCAAGTTATCTCCTATTCACAGAGATCCATTTGACCGTATGATCATGGCAACTGCATTAGAATATCATGCTAATCTAGCCAGTATTGATAAAAAAATAGCTCAATATCCAGAAGTTCAAAGTCTTTTACTGCAACCTTAAAAACATGATTATTCATGCTTCAAGAGACATTCCTTCCCTTTTAGAAGAATTGTAATAAATCCTAGATTGGATACTACCACCGTGAGAAATCTAACTCTAACCCTCTACGCTTTCCACCTGCAACAAACCCTAGCAGATATCCCAACGGAGGCCAGTCCAGAAGCAGAGCAACTCTGGGAGAGTATCACCCAACTGGGAAACTCTCTCCCTTTCCCTGAATTCCAAAATCTCAAAGCTCATTTAATTTCTTATACTTCCCAACAGGAAAGTTATACTTATACTCCCCAACCCGAAAATAATCTCTTTAATGAATGGTTAACCCATGATGGGGATGCAATTGAATTAACTCCCTTTCTCACCCGTGCCGGGTTTAAACTAGCGGGAAATATACAACCTTTTCGTCTCCATGATAGCTATTTTGTGGACATTACGCTACAGCCTGAAATTCCTGATTTGGAGATTACACTTAATCAATTTTTAGCTTTTCAACCGTCCACTTTAATTGAACAAGTTAAGGCAGATTTAGGGAAAATATTAATGGTGTATGGGGAGTGGGAAGGGGAAACGGCACAACAACGCTCAGAAGCAGCAAAATGGGTTAATACGTTCTGTCCCAATTCCCAATTTATGGGGGAGTTGGTTTTATTTAATTGTCCTTTTTTCCTGTTTGAAGCTGATAATTTAACAATTCTTATTTCTCTCGCAAAACCGCAACAATTGGATTTAGAACAAGCTGATAATAATTATTCTTGGTTGCGGGAGTTATTCTGGACTCAAAAAAAGATTATTTCTAATTACCAAGAAGCGCGTAATTGCTATTACATTGCAAGAAGCATTTACAGTAAATTAGAGCAAGAAATTCAAAGATTCTATTCTCTCTCGTTTCGCAATTCACAAGAGCGTCTGTCTGAGCTTGATACACTCCTCAAAAAAATTCCTCTTGATTGGTTGGAGTATCAAGTTAATTTACGAGACTTACAGGCTCATTATACCACAATTGAGGTTAATTACAATAACTTTCAAACCTGTTTACAAAAATTACTAGATTCAGGAAATCAGTTGGAACTGTGGTCAAGGTTTGCCGAAGAGAAATGTCCCCAGTATTTAACCCAATTAAAAACCCATCAAACTTATTTACAATCGGGACAAGATTTGTTTAGCCATCTGATTAATACCATTAGAGCAACGGCAGAGGTAGAACAAGCTCAAAATGAAAAAGCCTTACAAAATCATATCCAAGCAGTGGGGATTGGCATTACAGCAGGGACAATTGTTGCTTCTAGTTCGGGTTTGATGACTCAACCTAAGACAGAGAAAGCTGAAATATTCGGCCTTTCTTTACATCCTTTAGCTTGGGCTTTAATCTTCAGTGTAATCTGTGCGGTGGGGTCTTGGGGGTTGGCAGAAAAATTGCTGAAAAAGTTGTGAACTCCCCAACACCACGGAATCCCCCCACCAAGTCACCGTCAGTCTTAGCGGGCAGGATGCCTGCACTACTAGCGGGACTAGGCTAAAATAGAGCATTCTAAACTTGTCGCCCACCTCCATCACCCAAGCTCAGACAATCCCTTAATATGGAAACTATGCCGAATCCATCGCCAACTGTAACTCAAAACACCTATGGCCGTTTCTTCCACCTCGACATCCGACTCTAAAAACATTACTCCGACCAGTGATTGGCGACTTTTTTTACGACTTGTTCCCTATGCGCGTCGCAATGGGACGCTGTTTTTCTTCTCTCTGGCGTTACTGCTGCCTGTGTCTATTGCTGGAGTGGTACAACCGTTAATTGTGGGACAGGCCATTTCTCTGTTTCGCAATGAACCCACTTGGGCGATTTTGGATGGGTTAGCCTTGGGGGAAGGGATTAATCTCTTGATCAAAATTCTCTTGGGGACTATTGTGGTGCGCTTACTCTTTGTCTCTCTCCAAGGGTACTTAGTGCAGCGTGTGGGGCAAGAAATTACTGCCGGGATTCGGGATGATTTATTTAACCATGTTTTAGCTCTGTCTTCTCGCTTCTTTGACCGGACTCCCGTGGGACGGTTGGTGACGCGCATTACTTCCGATGTGGAAGCGTTGGGGGATGTGTTTGCTACAGGCGCGATCGGGATTCTCAGTGATGTTGTTTATATTATTGTTATTATCGTTACGATTTTCAGCTTGCAATGGCAACTGGCCACCCTGTTAGTCTTACTGCTGATTCCCGTTTCTGCACTGATTATTTATTTTCAACAGCAATATCGCAAAGCCAACTATGCTGCGAGGGAGGAACTGTCTAAATTAAACTCCATGTTAGCCGAGAATATTTCCGGCATTAACATTGTGCAACTGTTTCGCCGGGAAGGATTTAATGCAGAGATGTTTCGCAAGGTGAATGGTCGCTATCGGGATGAGATCGATAAAACCATTTTTCACGATTCGGCGGTCTCTGCGACTTTAGAATGGATTGCCTTAATTGCGATCGCAGGGGTACTCTGGTTAGGCGGCTTCCTCGTCCTCCGCGACAGTCTCACCTTTGGCGTTCTCTCCTCCTTCATCCTCTACGCCCAACGACTCTTTGACCCCCTCCGCCGCTTCGCTGAGAAGTTTACCATGTTCCAATCCGGCTTTACCGCCGTAGAACGCATCAGCGAGTTACTCGACGAACCCATCGACATTCAAGACCCCTCCAAAGAAGGCCACCAAGAAAGTCTCGCCCAAGCTACTCTAAAATCAACCTCTCAACCCGGAGAAATTCGTTTTGAGAATGTCTCCTTTGGCTATAAACCCAATGAATATGTCCTCAAAAACCTCAACTTCCACATTAAACCTGGTGAAAAAATCGCCCTAGTCGGACCAACCGGGGCCGGAAAAAGTTCCATTATTCGCCTCCTCTGTCGTCTCTACGACCCCAGCGAAGGGAAAGTTTTTGTCGATGGAGTAGAAATTCGTGACCTCCCCCAAGCGGAACTCCGTCGTCATGTCGGGGTTATACTCCAAGAGAGTTTCCTCTTTGCCGGAGATGTGAAGCGCAACATCACCCTCGGTGAAGATTATAGTGTCGCAGCCGTCCAAGAAGCCGCCAAAGCCACCAATATTGACGGCTTTATTAACCAACTCCCCCAAGGGTACGACACCCAACTGCGGGAACGGGGAACCAACTTATCCGGCGGCCAAAAACAACTCTTAGCCTTTGCCAGAGTTGCCATTCGAGACCCCCGTATTTTAGTCCTAGACGAAGCAACCGCCAGTTTAGACGTAGTAACCGAACGGTTAGTCCAAGATGCCTTAGATCATCTATTAGCCGATCGCACTGCCATTATTATCGCCCACCGTCTCTCCACCATCCGCAATGTTGACCGCATTTTAGTCTTGAAACAAGGGGAGTTAGTGGAGTCCGGGAGTCATGAGGAACTCTTAGCCCAAGAGGGACTCTATGCCAGTCTCTACCAGTTACAGATGTTGGGAACGGAGGATGGATAATGGAGAATGGACAATGGAGAATGGATAATTAATCAGTATGATGGCAACAATTTCTTTGCCTCAGATGGGGTGTGGGACATGGGCTTGGGGAAATCGACTCCTTTGGGGGTATGATCCCCAGATGGATGAGGAGTTACAAGCGGTGTTTAATCTCTGTGTCCAAAATGGGGTAACGTTGTTTGATACCGGGGACTCTTATGGGACGGGCCGCCTTAATGGACGCAGTGAACAACTGTTGGGACAGTTTGCCCAAGGGTATCAAGGGGAAAATCAGGATAATATTTGTATTGCGACAAAATTGGCGGCCTATCCTTGGCGACTGACACGGGGGGCCATGGTGTCTGCTGGTCGCAAGTCGGCCCAACGGTTGGGGCGAAATGTAGATTTAGTCCAGATGCACTGGTCAACGGCCAATTATGCCCCCTGGCAAGAATGGCGACTGTTGGACGGGTTGGGGGACTTATACGAGATGGGAGAAGTGCGGGGGGTGGGACTCTCGAATTATGGGCCGAAGCGGTTAAGGCAAATTTATCAGAAGTTTCAAGACCGTAATATTCCCATTACTAGCTTACAAGTCCAATATTCGCTCTTATCAACGTATCCGGTGACGGAGTTAGGGATAAAAGAAGTCTGTGATGAATTGGGGATTCAATTAATTGCCTATAGTCCCCTTTGTTTAGGGTTATTAACGGGGAAATATCAGGAAAAGGGGAAATTTCCCCAAGGGATACGGGGGTTATTATTTCGTTATTTATTACCGAGGGTCAAACCTGTTCTTAATACGTTAGAAGCGATCGCTGCAAGTCGAGAGAAAACTATGGCACAAGTCGCGCTGAATTGGTGTATTTGTAAGGGGGTGAGTCCCATTCCGGGGGCAAAAAGTTTAGACCAAGCAAAACAAAATTTAGGGGCGTTAGGATGGTGGTTAGATGCGGGAGAGGTGGAAGAATTAGACCGATCTACGACTAAGTTAGAGGCGAAAATGGTGCAGAATATTTTTCAAACGACTTAGGGGTTTTGTTGAATATGCCTTGGGTGAAAACTCAAGGCGTAATCTGGAATCCGGTTGGTAAAATGCCCTTTGGGTTTTAATCCAAGGCTAAGAGCTTAAACCCGTCGAAAACGGGTTAAGAGACTAATGAGAAACTTAAAAGTCTAGCCGTTACATTTTTAGGGGTTAAAGAAGCTCGCTTGCGAAATTATATGCAATTCGCTTGATTTGTATTAAATCAATTTATTGTCAGCCCTAAAGGGGTTAATACGAACTTATATAGATAAAAAATATTGAAGTGATGATCGCCAAATTAATCGTTGATTTTTTTTCAAAATGGGTTGAGATTAATGGGTTTGGGACGGTAATGATAGTATTATTTTAACACCAAGTCGTTCTTGAGTGAATCGACAATTTTTTGGGTAAAAATAGGGTGTCGAACTCTATGTTTTACCTGATTCGTCCTCTGCTATAGCGTAAAGTTCCCGTGGGGCTTCTCAACTTCTAGCTAAAATCTCCAATCTAAGCTAATCTGTATGTTTGTGAGTTATTTTGTCAAATTGTAGGAGGCTTGTTTTGGAACGGACTTTTATTATGATTAAGCCCGACGGGGTGAACCGGGGTTTAGTCGGTGAAATCATCCGACGCTTTGAACATAAAGGGTTTAAATTGGTCGGCATGAAAATGATGTCAGTCCCGCGAGAACTAGCGGAGAAGCATTATGATGCCCTGAGAGAACGTTCCTTTTTTCCTGGGTTAATTGAATTTATCACCTCTGCACCTGTGATCGCTATGGTTTGGGAAGGGGAAAATATTGTCACTTTCTCGCGGAAGTTAATCGGGGTGACTGATCCCGGTACGGCTGATCCCGGTACGATTCGCGGGGATTACGGGATGACTATGGGACGGAATTTGATTCATGGGTCCGATGCCATTGAAACTGCCCAGCGTGAAATTCACCTTTGGTTTAATGAGGAAGATTTAGTGGATTGGCACGCGGTTAATCATCCTTGGTTATATGAGTAGGGGAATGGCTGGATAGGATTCCCATAATATAGGGGCGCAAGCATTGCGCCCCGACGGAGAAACGAGGTTGAAAGCCTACCCCTTTTCAGGAGGGGATGTGCTTCGATGAATGCCCCTAAAATTGCTTTAAAAAGCGGGCATCGCTGTTATAAAGACGGCGAATGTCGTCCATTTCGTGTAATACCATGGCAAAGCGTTCTACGCCTAATCCGGCGGCAAATCCGGTGTAGGTTTCTGGGTCATAGCCGACGGCTTTAAGGACGTTGGGGTCCACCATGCCACAGCCTAGGACTTCTAACCATTTCCCTTGCCATTGCACATCTACTTCGGCGGAGGGTTCGGTGAAGGGGAAGTAACTGGCCCGGAAGCGCATGGGGAGGTCTTCTCCGAACATTTGCCGCACAAATTCTTTTAAGGTCCCTTTTAAGTCGGTGAAGGTTAATCCTTGGTCGATGGCGAGGAGTTCGACTTGGTGGAAGACGGCGGAGTGGGTGGAATCTACGGTATCTCGCCGATAGACGCGACCGGGGGCGATGACTCGAATGGGGGGGTCATGCTGTTCCATGTAGCGAATTTGTACGGAGGAGGTATGGGTTCGCAGGAGGTTGCCGTCGGGGAGGTAGAAGGTGTCTTGCATATCCCGGGCCGGATGGTCGGGGGGGGTGTTGAGGGCTTCAAAGTTGTAGTAGTCGCTTTCCATTTCTGGCCCTTCGGCGACGGTGTAGCCGAGGCCAATAAAGATTTCGGTTACACGGTCGATGATGCTGTTGAGGGGGTGGATATGACCCAAGGGACGACTCACCCCTGGCATGGTGACATCTAGGGTTTCGGCGGCGAGTTGGGCTTGTAGTTGGGCGGTTTCGAGGTTGTCTCGGCTTTGGTCGAGTTGGGTTTGGATGGTTTCTTTGATTTGATTAGCGATCGCACCAATTCGCGGTCTTTCTTCGGCGCTGAGTTTTCCCATCCCCCGGAGAATTTGCGAGAGTTGCCCTTTTTTACCGAGATATTGCACTCGGAGTTGTTCTAGGGTGTCTAGGTCTTGGGCAGATGCGATCGCATCGCCGGCTTGGGTTTTCAGTTCGGTCAGTCGCGCTTCGATCTCACTCATGAAGGGTTTTTAATCGTTCGTTGGCGTTGTTGTTGAATATCTCTAGTGTACCGAGGATTGGGGGCCAATCTGCGGTCTCTCCACTCAGGAGAGGCGGAATTTTTTCTCTGGACTCAGGAGGAGGTAGGGCCAGGAGAAGAAAGGGAAATATCACACCCCAAAGACACCACAATATCAAAACTAAAACAACTGCCTTGGCCCACCTGACTGGTGACATTGATTTTCCCGCCCATCATTTCCACGAAACGACGACTAATGGAGAGTCCTAACCCCGTCCCCAGTTCGGCATTCCGACCACTTTGGGTTTGTTCGTAGGGTTGAAATAATAAATCAATTTCTTCTGGTGCAATGCCTGGGCCTGTGTCTTCTACTTCAAAATATAACCGTTGTTGCTGGTCTGGGGTCGGGAAGGGGTCGCCGCGAATAGCGACTGTGACTGAACCTTGGTCTGTGAATTTGATCCCATTGCCGATTAAGTTAATTAAAACTTGTCGCAGTTTGACGGCATCGGTGGTGATGACTGCGGGCAAATTGGGGTCTAAGATAAACTTTAGGTCGATCCCTTTTTGTTCTGCATTAATATAAAAAATATCTTGTAAGGCTTGCACTAAGTCGGTCAGTTTGATTTGACTCGGATTGAGGCTTATTTTACCAGCTTCGATTTTGGATAAATGCAGCACATTATTGATTAGGGTGATGAGGCTTTCACTACTCCGATAAATAGTTTTAAGATATTTTTTGTGATCAATGACTTTCTGCTGATTTTCGGCAGTTATCAGGATTTTTGCTAATCCAATAACGGCAGTGAGAGAGTTGCGAATTTCGTGATTCATATAAGCTAAAAGCTCACTTTTTGATTTAGATGCTGTGGCGGCAATAGATTCGGCTTTTTTTCTTTCTTGAATTTCTAGTTGTAATTTTTTATTTTGAGCTTCGACTTGTTTTTTCTGTTCTTGTAACTCTTGATACAGCTTTTTAATTTTTAGTTGATTTTCTAACCGGAGAATGACTTCTAAGGCTTGAAATGGCTTGGTTATATAATCTACTCCTCCCACTTGAAAGGCAGTTGTTTTGTCAAGGGGATCATCTAACGCACTCAAGAAAATAACAGGAATTTCTCTGGTGTTTGGTTTTGCTTTTAGTTGTTGACAAATTGTAAAACCGTCAAGTTGAGGCATTCTAATATCTAGTAAAATTAGATCAGGACAAATTTGTTCGACAGTATGTAAGGCAGATCCTGCATCAGAAATAAGATGGACTTGATAACCATGGTTGTGTAAAATTCTGGCTAAATAATCCAAGTTTTCTGGCAGGTCATCAATGACGATAACTTGACCTTTATATTTACGCTGTTTGGTAGGTTGGATAATCATTACTATTAAGCCTCAATGGTTTACACAAGGGAATTTTTTTTATAACTAGACTGCTTGTTGATTAATCAAGATTTGTGAAAAAGAATGGGGCTACAAAAAATATATAAAAAGGTAGTTTTAGCGTATAAAATATGCCAATCATTATATCCCCTGAGCTTCGTTTTGAGTTTTGTGTTATCCTTTCGCCTAGCCTCCTGAACGGGATTCGTCAATTAGTAACTGTGTATGCTCTTGGTATGCCCTTTGTATGCCCAATTTGTATTAACCAAAGATTGTTTTTCGTGATAAAGTGTTATTGGTCAGGTATAAGGTGTTATTCGTTATACAGCAAATTGTTATACAGCAAATTGTTATACAGCAAATTGTAATAGAGAAAAATTAGAGAAATTGTAATAGAGCAAATTGTAATAAATAGAGAAAGTATAATAGAGTAATGCGTGATGCAAAAATCATTGCCATTTTAATTTTATCTTTTTTGGGCTTGATGTTTTATTCATAATCTTTATGTTTGCTTAAAAAATATAACTGAATTGTAAATACTGTCAAAATATGTGAAACTTTGTAAAAGTTTGGACTATATCATGATACAGTTATACATAGAGTAGCGTAGTGTAACGAAATACATCCTCAAAATAGATCAGGAGAGAAAAGGGGCTGAAATCAGCATTTCATCAGGTTAGAAAGAGTTGACAGTCCCCTAGCTAAAGGCGAGGGGTTTGACTGGAAATCTTGATCAATTAGGAATATAGGCAGCGATCGCAAGCAATCTTCTCCGTTATAACCGCCTTGAAGACAGATAGCAAGGCTCATCGAGAGAATAGCATTTTTAATTCTAGGAAGAAAAGACTTAGGACACCCAGCATCCTTGACATTAACCCCCTTAACCGTCAAAGACTCCCCAGTGGTTGCAGCGTATCCTAAACCGTTGGAGATTTCTCCCTCATCTGTCCTAGGATAGTGATAAGCCTCCTTGTTAAGAGGAAAAGATTTTCGAGTACACTAACCCATAACCCCATCCGTCCAGACAAACACACAATGACTGATTTTCCCATAGGTCATATTCTAATCGGTGGAGACTGTCCCCCGTCTCTATACAGCCTCTTAACCCAACATCAATACCAAGTCACCCTCGCTCAAACCCCTCAAGCGGTCTGGGACTGGGTAAAATTCACCTCTGGAGCAACCCACCCCGACTATATCTTTCTCTCCCCCCAGGTCCAAGACATGGACAGTTATACCCTCTGTCAACGCCTCAAAACCCACCCCGACAGTCAAACCCTCCCCGTCTTATTTCTGTCCGACACCCTAGACTCCCTCAACCGTCAAAAACTCTTTCAAGTGGGAGGAAATGGTTACTTGCTCCCCCCCTTTTTCGCCGAAGAAATTCTCACCTACCTCAAACAACTGCAACCCTCCCCCGATCATAACTCCATCCTCCAACACAACTATGCCCGCTTTAACGCCCTGCTGCAAGGCTTTCCCGACCTCCTCATTCGCATGGATGCAAGCGGGACTTATCGAGATATCGTCCACAGTGGGAACATTGCCCTCTACAAACCGGATCAAGTGCAACAAGGCTCTAACCTCTACGACATCTTACCGCAGCCCCTCGCCGAGAAACGGATGGAAGCCACCCGAACCGCCTTAGCCAGCCAAGAAATTCAAGTGTATGGACAGGAAATCCTCATTGACGGGGAAACCCATTACGAAGAAGTGCGAGTGATTCCCTGTGATAGTCAAGAAGTATTATTTATTGTCCGAGATATCACTCAACGCAAACGAGCCGAACTCGCCCTAGAAGCCAGCGAACGGCGCAATAACGCCATCCTTAATTCCATCCCCGACCTCATGTTTCGCGTCAACCGCCAAGGGGGGTATCTAGGTTACGTCCGCACCAACACCATGATCGACCTATTCCCCCCAGATTTTAACCCCATCGGGCGACATCTGCGGGAATTTCTCCCCGAATATCCCGAAGTCTGTCAAAAACAACTCGATGCCCTGCAACAAGTCCTAGACACCGGAGAAATGGTCAGTTATGAACAGCGACTAGACATCAACAGTTATTTCCAGTACGAAGAAGTGCGCGTAGTGCAAAGTGGAGAAGACGAAGTGCTGTTTATGGTTCGGGATATCAGCGATCGCAAACGGGCCGAACTCGCCCTAGAAGCCAGCGAACGGCGCAACCGGGCCATCCTCAACGCCATCCCCGACCTCATGTTTCGCCTCAACCGCCAAGGCTTTTATCTCAGCTACGTCCATTCTAACGCCATGACCGAACTGGTTTCCCCCAACATGAATCTAGTGGGGCGGCATATCAGCGAATTTCTCCCTGAATACCCCGAAGTCTGTCAAAAACAACTCAATGCCCTGCAACAAGTCCTAGACACCGGAGAAATGGTCAGTTATGAACAACAACTACAGATCAACGGGAGTCTCCAGTATGAAGAAGTGCGCGTAGTCCAAAGCGGAGAAGATGAAGCACTGTTTATGATCCGAGATATCACTCAACGCAAACGGGCCGAACTCGCCCTAGAAGCCAGCGAACAGCGCAATAACGCCATCCTTAATGCCATCCCCGACCTCATGTTTCGCGTCAACGCCCAAGGCATCTACATGGGCTACATCCGCACCAACGCCATGACCGACCTCCTCCCCTCCGACTTTAACCCCATCGGTCAACATCTGCGGGAATTTCTCCCCCCCGACACCTACCAACGACACATCAACGCCATTCAGAAAGTCCTCGCAACCGGAGAAATGGTTCTCTACGAACAACAAAACGAAATTAACGGCAAACTGCAATACGAAGAAGTGCGCGTCGTCAAAAGTTCCGAAACAGAAGTCCTCTTTATGATCCGGGATATCACCCAACGGAAAAGAGACGAATTTGAACTCCGTCAACAAGCCCTCATCTTTAATAGTATGAACGATGGAGTCATTGTCACCGACCTAGAGGGCAAAATCACCGACTGGAATTTAGGGGCCGAAAAAATGTTTGGCTACAGCAAAGCAGAAGTCCTCGGCCAAACCCCAGAAATCATCCACGAACCCCATCTGGCCAAACTCATGACCGAAAAAGTACGAGAGGGACTCGAACAACAAGGCCATTGGTCCGGGGAATTCATTTTTATTCGTAAAGACGGCACAAAAGGCATTTCAGACACCTCCGTTTTGCCCCTCTATGATGTCCAAGGCAAAATGATCGCCACCGTCGGCGTAAATCATAACATCACCGAACGCAAACAAGCCGAAGAACAGTTACGAGAACAAGAAGAACGCCTCCGCACCCTCGGAGATAACATTGATAAAGGGTTAATTTATCAAATGGTCCGGGCCCCCAATGGAGAGTATTATTTTTCCTATATTAGTGCCGGAATTGAACGACTGGTGGGCTTGCAACCAGAAGACATACTAGAGGATGCAACCCGACTCTTTAATTTAATCATCGAAGAAGATCGACAGTTAAACGAGCAACTCACCGAAGAATCTTGGCGGCATTTAACCCCCTACCAAATGCAGATGCGCAAACGCACCCCAAGCGGGAACTTACAATGGTCTCATGTGCGCTCTATGCCCCGTCGGTTGCCCGATGGACGGACGGTTTGGGATGGCCTAGAGGTGGATATTACGGAACTGAAACGGACGGAAATGCAGTTACGGGAGAGTCAAGAACGGTTCCGTCGCGCTTTTGATGATGCGGCCACCGGGATGGCCTTAGTGTCCACGGAGGGACGGTTATTACAAGTAAACCAGTCTATGTTGGAAATCTTGGGCTATAGTGAGGCGGAGTTACTCAATTTAACCTTTGCTGAAATTACCTATGCTGAAGATCGAGAGGGGGATGTTGCTTTACTAGAGCAAATGTTAGCGGGAGACCTACGCACCTATCAACGGTTAAAACGCTATGTTCACCAGTCAGGGCGGATTATTTGGGGATTGTTGAATGTGTCCTTGGTACGGGATGAACAGGAGACTCCTCTCTATTTTGTCTCTCAGATTCAGGATATTACCTCTCTGAAACAGACTCAAGAGCGACTGCAAGGGGTGGCTGAGAATATTCCGGGGGTCATTTATACTATGAAGCTATTGCCTACGGGAGAATGGCGTTTTGAGTATATTAGTGAGGAATGTGAGCGATTATTTGGTGTTTCCCCCGCAGCGGCCTATGAGGATAGTTCGGTGCTAATTGAGAGTATTCATGAGGCAGATAAACCCCATTATAGGGAGGCTTTGCAGCAGTCTATTGACTATTTACAACCCTTTTCCCATGAATGGCGACAACTGCGGCCATCGGGGGAATTTGTCTGGGTGTTGGGGAATGCGCGGCCTGTGCAACGGGAAAATGGGGAGATGATTTGGCATGGGGTGGTGTTGGATATTACCTCTCTCAAGGAAGCGGAAGTGCAACTGCAACAAGCGAAGGAGGAGGCAGAGGCGGCCAACCGGGCGAAAAGTACCTTTTTGGCGAATATGAGTCATGAGTTACGATCGCCCCTTAATGCCATTTTAGGGTTTGCCCAGGTGTTATCGGGCAGTGAGAATTTAAACCCGTCCCAACAGGATAATTTGAATATTATTGAGAGTAGTGGGGAACATTTGTTAGGACTGATTAATGATATTCTTGATCTCTCCAAAATTGAAGCCGGACAGATGACGTTAGTACCGGAAGTGTTTAATTTGCCTCGTCTGTTAACGGAAGTGGAGAAGATGTATCGCTTGAAAGCGCAGGAGAAGGATTTACGGTTTATTTGTCAGGTTGGGGATGATTTGCCGATTTCTGTAGAATGCGATCGCTTGAAATTACGGCAAATTCTCATTAATCTCCTCAGTAATGCCATTAAGTTTACCCCCCAAGGGGAAATTACCCTAGAGAGTTACTTGCTTTCTCAAAACGAACAAGAAGCGCGAATTGGCTTTATCGTCAAAGATACAGGAGTCGGTATTGCCCCAGAAGAATTACAGGATTTATTTAATCCCTTTGTCCAAACCGAGGCCGGAATTCACTCCAAACAGGGAACGGGGTTAGGGTTAGCCATTACCCAGCGATATGTAGAGTTTTTAGGGGGAACAATTACCGTTGACTCGCAAGTGGGAAAAGGAACAAGTTTTCAATTTGAGATTCAGGTCATCCCCTTAGAAACTGAACTAGAGGAGGAGGAATTGGTCACTCGTGAGGTGGTGGGGTTAGCTCCCGATCAACCGGAATACCGCTTATTAATTGTCGATGATCAAACCGTGAATCGTCAACTCCTGAAACAAATTTTAGACCCCTTGGGGTTTGTCACAAAAGAGGCAGAAAATGGAGAGGAGGCCGTTACCCTATGGGAAAGTTGGCAACCCCATTTAATCTGGATGGATATGCGAATGCCTGTGATGGATGGATATGAGGCAACCCAGTCCATTCGGACACGGGAAAAAGAGCAACAAACCTCCCCCACTCCCATCTTAGCGTTAACCGCTAGTGCCTTTGATGATCAGCGAGATATTGCCTTAGATGCAGGGTGTCATGATTTTGTCAGTAAACCTTTTCGCATTCCCATTATTTTAGATAAATTAGAGCAATATTTAAAAGTTCGGTATCGTTACGCAGCAGAAGACACTCAACCCGACGAAGATGTGGGGGCTGAGGAGGAGGAAGGTTCACAAGTTATAGAACTGTCCCCGGACTGGAAAAACGCAGTTTCTGAGGCTTGTTTAGCTTTAGATCCCTTTGCAATTGAAGATTTATTAGAAGAAATGCCAGCGAACCAAGAGAAGTTAAAACAACAACTGAAAGGCTATGTTAATAATTTTGCCTATGATAAGATTTTGCAGATTTTAGAATAATTTTTAAGGGTTACGTTTTTTTTGATTAATTAACACACTTTTTCAGCAAACCCTAACTATACCCCATCTTCTCCAACATTGCTTGATTATATTGTAAAAATAATGTCTCTAACTCATCCGTCCAATAGTCCCGCCAATCACTTTTTTTACGCACCCATCGTCCATCCTTGCGGGCAATTTCCTCACGGGAGGGTAATACTTCGGACTGAAGGGGAACACCCAAAAAACTAGACAACGGCTCTAACGCTGTTGTATAATCTGTAGAAAGGTCTTCATATCTTAATAACAGCGTATTGGGACGATTCCAAGGCGACCAGGCTTGAACATGATTGCCCCAAGTTCCAAAACGATGTTGTCCCGCAATAATGGCTTCTAATGGGGCTGATTGATTATAAAATAACCACATAGAAACACAGGCCACTCGTCCATCCCGAACAACGTAAATGGCAGGTTGTTCGTTGGGGGGATATTCATGGGTTTTAAAGAGGGGGACTTGTTCCGGAAAATCAATCGTTCCGTCCCCATTCCATTCAATATGTCCCACCTGTTGTTCTAAGGTTTTATTATTGCCTAAATCTTGCGGATAAACGCTACCACTGTAGAGACCAAAACAGGAAAATAAGAGAGTTCGTAGTAGCGTATTTCCTGAACGCGGCCAAGATGCAAGCCAAATCATAATTTAATTAAAAATTTCCATTGAAAAAGCACTTGGGAGTCTTGCCATGTTTCGACCCCAAGTGCTTTTTCTCACTCTTTCCTCACACCTGACTAAAGCATAGCGCGAAATCGGTCATTGTCAAGCGTTAGGCCAAACTTTTTCAAGGTTTCTTAACTTTTTAGCCGTTATCCCGGAGTTGGGCGGTGGTAACGGTGACGGTGAGGGTTCTCTCCCCCCGTCGGACTTTGAAGTTGAGTCGCTTGCCGATGCCACTTTGTTCGACAATATTTTGAATCTCAACCCCGGTTTTCACGCGCTGTCCATTAATTTCGAGGATCACATCCCCCCGTCGGAGTCCGGAGGTTTCTGCGGGGGTGTTGGGGAGGACTCGCCAGACGAAAATCCCTTCAACTTCGGGGACTCTCATGCTGGAGTTGGGGTCTTGGTTATTGCGTCGGGCAATGTCGGGGGTTAAATCCCGCATTTCAATGCCGACGTAGGGGTGAGGGACTTCGCGGCCTGCGGCTAGGGTGTCTTTCAGGTCTTTGGCCTTGTTAATGGGGATAGCAAAGCCAATTCCGGTGGCATTGCGACGGATGGCGGTATTAATGCCGATGACTTCTCCTCGGTCATTTAAGAGGGGGCCGCCGGAGTTACCGGGGTTAATGGCCGCATCGGTTTGCAGGAAGTTGAGGCGTTTATCGGGGATGCCGACTTGGGCGGAGGGTCGGTCGAGGGTGCTGATAATGCCGAGGGTGACGGTATTATTGAGACCCCCAGGACTCCCCACGGCGATGGCCCAGTCGCCCACTTCTAAGGCATCGGAGTTACCGAGGGGGGCAACGGGTAAGTTACTCACGGCCTCGGCAATTTTGACCACGGCTAAATCGGTTACGGGGTCTGTTCCTAATACCGTTGCGTCGTATTCCCGTCCATCGGGTAGGGTGACGGAGACTTCTTCGGCCCGACTGACCACATGGGCATTGGTGAGGATGAGGCCATTTTGGTCAATAATAAACCCTGATCCTTGTCCTTCGACGCGGCGTTCTTGGGGAAATCGTTGTAAAAAGCGATCGCCAAAAAAGTCCCGAAAGAAGGGGTCTTCTAACATGGAGGGGAGTTGGGTGGAGACGGTGGTGGCGGTATCAATACGGACAACCGCCGGCCCAGTTCGCGCGATCGCGCTAGAGACAAAACTTTGCCGTCTCTGTCTCGGACTCCCATCTTGGGCGAGTTGAAAAGACGGTTCAGCGTGAGGGGGAGTGGTTAGGGCAACCGCTTGAGAGGAGGAAACCCGCAGACTGGAAAAGGCCAGCATCACCCCCACCACCAAAGCCAATAAATGAGTTACCAATTTTCGCATAAGTTTAAACCAACGCATTGTATAAACGCGACTGTTGTAGAGGGTTCTTTGTTCACTGTACCGAATTTCTGGCCTCCCGAAGATTGCTGTGGGGGTCCCACCCCGCTAAACCCCACTACAGGGAATCATTAACCGCCTCAATCTCAGCAATATTCTGCACTACTTGTTCAATGGTTGCAGCCTGCTGTTGAGTCGCTTGGGAGATTTCTTGGGAATTGCGGGTGACATCATCCACCGATTGGCGCATTCGTTCTAGGGTGTCTAGGGTTTCGGTGGCAATGCGGTTACTGGCCGTAACTCGTTTTGTGCCACCTTCTGCTGTGCCTAACATGGCTTTAATGGCCTCTCGAATGGTCCCCAATTGTTGATTAATCTGTTCAACGGATTCTCGACTCCGATCTGCCAATTTGCGAATTTCCGCCGCCACCACGGAAAACCCTTTCCCTTGTTCTCCGGCTCGCACGGCTTCCACTGCGGCGTTTAAGGCTAACATATTAGTCTGGCTGGCTAATTCATTGACGAGATCGGTAATCGTGCCGATTTGCCGAGTATTATCGTTGAGTTGCTCCATTTGTTCGGCAATTTGACTCACCGTGCCTTCGAGTTGCTGCATTTGTTTTTGGGTTTGCGCGATCGCACCCACACCCTCCTCCACCCAATTTAAAGTCTCCTGGGAAATATCCGTAGCAGACTGAGAAAACTCCGCCACTTGTCGGGCCCCTCCCCGTAACTCCTCCAGTTGTTGAAAAACCGATTGAATTAACTCCCGTTTACGAGTTTCCTGTTGCAAAGCGCGACTTTGACTATCCAACAAATCCGCCTTCTGTTCCATTTCCTGTTGCAGTTGTTCATTTTGGACAACCGTTTGACTGGTTAATGGGCGTAAAACCAAGAAAATGATCACAGTTCCCACCCCACTTAACCCAATAATAATGACCACTAACTGCCAAATTTGCTGTTGGAGGGGTTGATAAAGTTCTTGCTTATCCATAGCCACCGCTAACCCCCAATCACTATTCTCAATGGGCGTAAAAGCAATCACCTGGTCTGCCTCCGGTAAGGTCAATAACCCGCTTTCCCCAGCAATAGCCTGTTCTAACGCCTGTTCTAACGCCTCACTGGGGCTGAGTCCTCCCCCCCGTAAGTTAAATAATACGTCAATCGTGCCACCCGTTTGAGCAGCCAACACCATTTCCCCGGTGTCCCCCAATTCCCTGTAATCTTGCACAATGTCCTGTAATTCTCCGACACTATACAGGACAATATCCGTCCCCACTCGGTCCTTTTGGGGATTAAGAATAGGCGCACCGACAACAATATAATCATTGCCATTTAGGGTTATAAACTGGGGAGAGGTGGCGGTTTCGCGGTTGGGCCCAGGGATAGGAAAAACACGAGGGGGAATTTCGACTCCTAGATTCACTCGCGGTTGTTGATTCCGGTCTAAGCGGGTAATCCCGGCCATAGCTTCCGATTTGGTTAAGGCATCTCGGAGAATCCCTTGACTGACTTGTACAAATTCGGCTAACTCAACCTCCCCCTGATTAAAGGCTTCTAACTGTTGTCGGGCCCGGGTGCGACTGGTCACTTGTTCGGTGACATCTTGGGCTTTGGAGAGATATTGTTCAACGACTAATTTACGGGTACTCGCAGAGAAAGTCAGGCTTTGGTCTTCGGCTTTGCGGAGTTCTTGATACAGGGGCCAAACGGCAACTAAAGCCACGATGGCACTAATCACTAAAATACCGATGCTGGACGACAGGAGAAGGATGTTTTGTAAGCGTTTCGTGTGTGTGTTGGGCTTGGGAGTCGAATCAGTCATGGGGGGGTGTTTTAACGTGCTGTTGCTGCCAGACTTGCCGCATAAATTGATTTAAAACCGTTCCGGGAGTCTGGACAGGTTCGGCCTTAGTCGGGAGTTCGGTGAGGAGGGGGAGGACTTCTGTATCTAAAGCGGGGCGAAAGGCATCGCTATACCAGACAATATCGGCCCCTTCCCGTAAGTCCGTGAGATGATCGGGGGTTTTGAGGCACAAAGGCCGCACCCAACACATCTGTCGTTCACGGATGTCTTGTACGACTTCGGCATAGAGATAGGTCTGTTTGTATTCTAAACAAACTATTTGTTGCGGTTGAAAAGGGACTGCGCGTTTTTGACTCATGATCGGTTCACCTAACCCATTAACATCCGAAACCCCTTGACAAATATTAGATTATGGTGTAGCCGCTTCGATTTCTGGGGTGAGGCATTCTCGGAAGCGGATCACATCATTGCGAGGATCGGCGGTGCTGACTTGGACTTCAATGCGATCGCCCAATTCCACGGACCGATTGAGACGATGGGGCAGTTCTAACCCCAATTCCTCCAATAAAATTAAACAGAGATTATCGTCTTCTCGCAACCAACGCAGGACAATGGCTTGCCAGACCTCATTGGGATGGCGACGCAGGTATTCTAAGCCCCAGTAGCGGTTGGTTTGTCGTTCTACGAGGGTGGCCTCTTGGGAGGCCGAGGTGACACTAAAGACGATTGCTTGTAATTCATCGGCATTGAGGGGTAACTCTTCTCCCCGCAGATGGGCTTTAATTTGAAAATGGGTTAAGAGGTCGGTATAGCGGCGAATGGGAGAGGTGACTTGGGTATAGACATCTAACCCTAACCCCGCGTGTCGAACGGGGGTGATACTCATTTCACTGCGGGGCATACAGCGACGCATGGCGCAAAAACGAACGGGCCCTGGGGGGAGGAGGAGTAATTCTTCTTCGGGGGGGAGTTCCGGTTGGGGTTGGCCGCGGAAGGGGAGGGGGAGATTTTGGTCTTGGGCATAGCGGCCTGTGACTTCTCCACAGAGGATCATCATTTCGGCGACTAATTCACGGGAGGTGGAGTCGTCTAGGAGTTCAATGGCGATTTCTTCCTCATTTTTAACTTTAATTTGTGCTTCGGGCATATGGATATTAATAGCCCCTTGAGACTTGCGCCATTGACTGCGGAGTTGGGCGGCGTGGGCGAGTTCTGCCAGTTCGGGTTCGGCTTGTACGCCTAACTCTAGCATTTCGTCCACATCATCGTAGGTGAGGCGGTAGGTGGGTTTAATTTGGGTGGCTTGGATGGTGTAATCTTCAATGGCCCCGGTTTCATCTAAGACTACGCCAAAACTAAGGGCATAACAGACTTGTCCTTGAATGAGACTCATGGGGCCCGTGGCCAGTTCTTTGGGGAACATGGGGATCATTCCCGTGGGGAGGTATAAACTGGTACTGCGGCGACGGGCTTCTAGGTCTAATTCATCTCCGAGATCAAGTAAGCGTGTGGGGTCTGCAATATGAACCCAGAGTTTCACCCGTCCATGGTCGAGATACTCTACACTGAGGCCGTCGTCTATTTCTTGGGTACTTTCATCATCAACGGTATAGACCTTTAAATGGGTGAGGTCTAGGCGGATATCTTGTTCGATCTCCGAAGTGGGGGTGTTTAGACGAGACTGCGCCACATCAAGTACCTTTTGGGGAAACTGCAAGGGATAGGAACTGCGCCGAAGAAAGAGATTTTCGTGATTTGACCAACACCCCAATTCGACTAAAAGGTCAAAAGCAGCCTGGGCCGTAGGGGGACGGTTTAAGGCTTCGAGAATTTCTTGGGCGGCCCGGTGATTGGTTTCGGGTTGGAGAACCAGTCGTTCGAGAGATTCTAAACGACTGCGATCGCTTTCTTGCCATTCTACAGAGTCTTGAGCCAAAGCCTGTTGAACTCGTTCAAAAAAGGCTTGTTTTTCTTGTTCCCGTTGTTCTTCGACGGCCAACTGGTGTTTGATTTCTTCCACTTGGCTTTGGGGACGAGGTTCGTACTTATCCCCTTTTTTCTTAAAATATATTTTATCTTCTACCAGCAATAGATGGGCCGCATAACAGACCGAGGGACTCTCATCGGAGTAGAGGAGTTGGGCTAAACTCTCCGGTGTGACCGCTTCTCCGTCTTCGACCAATAATTCCCAAGCCACTTCAAGGTTTGAGGCATCGAGATAAGGGTCAAGGGCCTCACGGAATTTCGGGAGATCAGAAGGTTCATAGTCCCCTGTAATGGCATATTCGACGCGCTGCGGTTTGAGACTATGGGATTGTCCCCTCTCATCCACAAATATCCAGTTTTTCTTGCCTTCGGGACGCTCTGCAACAGCTAAACGACGTTCCCCTTGGAGTCTAAATTCAATCAGTGTTCCTTTGTCCACCAGCCCTACGTTTCTCCCCTAAACGTTTACATGACGCTCTAGACGTTTCGATCCTATCCTGACATTTTCTGAACCCCAAAGGCAATGTTTTTTAAGGAGGAAATCCCGTCTGACGATGCAAGAAGTCCGAAGTTTTCCTTGCTCAGTCCTCTGGCCGTCGGGAAGTGAAGAAATCTTATCTCCTCCAGAAAGACAGCAACACAGTACATATATTCTCAAGTGAGGGCTATTTTTGGAAAAATGTAAAGTGTAAAAGCTCTCACCCTTCTCAACTCCGCCCAACTAGCTAAACAGACAGCACAAGTGGCTTTTTCAAGTAAGAAAGACCATCAATGGTGCTACAGTAACTTGTCCTATTGTAGCTAAGTCCTCTGAGCTTCTATCTTGTTGGTCTATTAACCCGTTTTAACGGGTTTAAGTGGGTCAAAACTGTCCATCAGGGGACGGTTGAGGAAAGTTTAGAAGCCAGTTAGTAGGGTCTAAACGCAACGGGGAGAGGCAACCACAAAGACACAAAGATCAGGACACAAAGATTGGGGGTTCTCTCTCTAATTCGCTTCATAAAATCTGCATTTTGTCAAGGGGTTGAAAGAGAAAAGAATTGTAGCGATTGTCTTGAATGTCAAGGGGAGTAAAAAGAAAAAGAAACAGGAAAGGAGACAAGACAAAAGGTGAACTCAACTCAAGTAGGGCAGAGTTCTATCAAGGAAAAAACATCACGAAATCGAGAGAAAGGCCAAGAGCCAATCTCAAAAGAGGTTAGGAGTAAGCTGCCGAGAGTGGTTTGCGAGAAAACCGTAAAAGAGTCTGGCTCAACAGAGGAGACCTACTCAAGAGCAAGAAAGAAACTCGGTTAAAACAAGAGTGGGATTCTCCAAGACAGAGGAGAGGTGAAGTATCTGTTCATCAACCAGTAGAAGCCAGACTCCTAGACGGTTTCTGTAGGGCAACGGTGTTTGAGAATAGCATTAAGAATGGTTAACAACTTACGCAGACAAACTGACGGTTCCCAATTCGGGTAAATCAGCTAAACAGACAGCACAAGTGGCCTTGCCAATGCCGGGGACAGAAAGTACCGTCTGTCACTCCATAGAGGGTGGGTTCATCATATTTTGTTTCTATCTCGGCAAAGTTGGCCGCTTCTGACCTCAAATCAGGGATAGTTCATTCGGGTTTGGTCATCTTCTCATAACTGAATTAGCCAATTACATAATGATACCACCTGTTCTTCATTGGTTAAATTAGCCGCATTAGATAAAGTATTATTTTCTAATTGTTTATATATTTCTTGAGCCATTGCTGCTTCAATCGCTGCACCAATAAAAAAGGTAAAAGGAGTACAATTGTTATTAGAAAACGCTATTCTAATTCTCTCTAATGCTGAATTAGCGGTTTTCCAATGCTCATCTGCTCCAGCCGGATCGATTCCCCCTTTCAGTTCTCCCAAAGCAAGATACTTTTCTGGGTTATGATGTGCTGAATCTTTACTTTTTCCAAAATTTATTTCACTCGGTAAACAATTAAAGAGACAAATATCTACATTTTTCTTGACAGTGGGTACAGTTAAATTATAAATCAGGGTGCGTTCTTGTCCACTCGAAAACCAATGTAATCCTTTAATTTGCCTTTCGATATCTGGCTCAAGACTAGCCTGCATCCAATTTTTAGTTTTTGAGTCAAGATATTGAAACTCTATTCCCATAACAGATAATGTAGAAATTAGAATTCTAGTAAATCGCCATTCACCGAGGAAACCCGCAATATTTCTCATGCTACCACCAAGCGCATCCCCTCTGGTTAATAAAAACCGATACACTAACTCATCGACAAAAGAGTGACTCGAAGGTTCTAAAAAATTATCAATTAGTCCTTGAATGGCCTCTTTTCGATCTTCATCATGTAAATACTTTTTAGCTTTATTAGAAACCCCAGCCGCCGTTAGTAAAGAATCTTGGATTTCGCTAATTTGTAATAGTTCTTGCGGAGTTTGTGCTAGTGCTGCTAGGGTTTTAAGGACTTTAGCTTCTTCAACGAATGGACTCGCTTTTCTATTTTTTTCCAAGGCTAAAGCAATAAATACTGCTCTAACTTTTTCATAGGGGGTAATGAGACTCTGATGAGAGGATAAGTGATTTTTAAAAGACATTTTTTACTTTTTCCAAATATAAATACATTTTCTAACAACTTGTCTTCCATGTTTGCCCATTTGTTGAGAGCTATTTCCTTTACCTTGAGGTAAAATTAGTATATTTTCTATCTTAAATCCTATATCTTCAGCAATTTTTGATAAAATCGTGTCTATGGAAATTACCGCACCTGCATATCTAACATTATCGTTCACCATAAATATTAAACCATCTTTTTTGAGAACGCGATAACATTCTTGGATGATACAAGCCATTTCATAAAAGTAGTTTTTGACCATACGATAAATTCCATTATTATTGAGTTCTTTTTTATTCCTTTTATAATCCAAATATTTTGTAATTGCTTGTAATAACTCTTGATGGTTGCAACTTTCAATGGCTGTTTTCCAAGTTGGATTAATCTCTAGAATTTTTTTTGCTTTACTTTCAACAGTACAACTAACCATTGCTTGACGTAATTCTATTAATTCTGGTTCTGTAATTCCTAAAATAGCGTGTTCTAAAGCATAGGTTCTAGTATAATCATAGCGATTACAGTAGGGTGGAGAGGTGATAATTCCTGAGTAGTGATTACTATCTAAATTAGGTGATATTTCCAAACAAGAACCTTTTAATAAATTTACTTTACCCGCTTTCTTTTCTGGTTCTAGGAGCGAAAATAAATCTTGTTTTTTATCCTGTAATGGGATATCATTTTTGAGTTCTTTTATTTTCTGATTTATTGCATCATCGAAAGACAAAATTTTTCCTTTATCAAATGTACTTCTAACACCTTTTCGTTCTGAACGATAATCCCAACGAAGATATTGTCCATCTTTTCGGGTATAACTGATAGATTCTAGAACGCATAATAGTACAAATAAGAGAATTTCTTTTAACGCATTATTTTCGTTCTCTATCTCATAAAGATATCGTTGTATTTTCTGGTGAGTTTCTTGTGAATATGCACCGTTAGTGATACGCAAAATTTCAAATTTTTTAGTTTCTCCATCAGTATTCCAAGGTTTTTGTCCTAACCAGCGTTCTAAACCAGTTATAATTTCTTCTTTATACTCGCTTCTAGCAAGAATATTAGCTTCTATAATTTTTTGACCTACTGGTAATACTTCGATCCCTTCCGCATCATATCCCAGTGCAGAGCAGGCAAATAGTGTTGTTCCTGCTCCCGCAAATGGATCAAGGATTTTGCCTGTTTTGAGAGGATATTTTTTTATTAAATATTCGACTAAATCAGCAGAAAAGGCTTCTTTATATTTGTACCATCTATAATAATTTCGATTCTTATTAGCTTGAAAACTAACCAGTTTTCGGGTTAAGCAGTTATCAACGGTAAGAGTGTGAGCAAAATAATTCGTTAAGGCTTCATCTAGGGTTTTGATTTGATTTAAAAAATCGAGATCACTATTGGGGTTAGTCTGAGTTGGACGATTTGTACTTTGGTTGGTGGTTGGATTTAACATGGGGATGAGCAATCAGTGAATGAGTTTGAGTTAACCGTAATGCTGGGCTAGAAATGCCTCTGCTTCTTGGCGGGTGGTAATTGTGCCGTCTAGGGTAGCACTTAACAGGTGGTCTAACATTTCTCGGTATTGGGGGCCGGGTTTGTAGCCTAATTGTTTGAGATCATTGCCATTGAGGAGGGGGGAAACTTGTGACCAGTGGATTAAATATTGCCAGATGAGTTGGCGGATGGGTCGCGGGGTGCGGACGGCCAAGAGGACGAGGAGGGGGAATTTATAGGGTTTAAGATGATGATAGACGGTGCTGGGATGGGGGGAGGGGTGGGAGAGTGACGCTGTGATCTCTTGTTGGAGTTGGGGGAGGGTTTGCAGTCGTTGGATACTTTCTGCGGTGAGTTGCAGGTTTTGGGCGACTTTTTGACCTTGGCCTGGGGGTAAGGTGGCGAGGAGGACTTCTAGACGCATTTGCCAATGGGTGAAATGATGTTGGGTGGGGTCAAAGCGTCGTAAACAACGGTCTAAAAGCAGTATTTGCCACCAGAGGGAGGGGTTGAGGGTGAGGGAGGGATGTAAGCAGCGTAAGGCTTCTAATTGGTTGAGGAGTTGCAGGGCGGGTTTCCAGTATTGGGCTTGTAGAATGTATTTGAGTTCGGTTTTTAAACGGGTGGTTAAAGCGGGGGCTTTGTTTTCGGCGAGGGAACGGTCATAAACGCCGCTTTCGATCGCATAATGGATGTAGTCTTGGGTTTGCGCTTCGATTTGAAAGCCTAGGCGGACGGCAAAGCGGACGGCACGGTAAATGCGGGTGGGGTCTTCGATGAAGCTGTTGGGGTGGAGGACTCGGATTAAGCGCGATCGCAAATCTAACAACCCCCCAAAAAAGTCCAGTAATTCCCCCTCCCTCGGTGCAGTGAGACGAATAGCCAGGGCATTAATGGTAAAATCCCGACGATATAAGTCTTGGCGAATAGAACTGGCCTCGACTTCTGGATTCGCTGCTGGATAGGGATAAAATTCGGTGCGGGCCGTGGCAATATCTAAAGCGAGAGAGTCTAATTCCGGGTCTTTATGCCAGAGTAACGCGGCAGTCTGAAACGCCCCATGCACCTCTAAACGAGCTTCCGGATACTGTTGCTGCACCGCTTTGGCCAATTCTACCCCGGCCCCGGTTTGTGCCGTGCGATGAAACCCATCGACCACTAAATCAATATCTTGGAGGATTTTTTTCTCCCCGGTCGCATTAGGACTCAGCCCAGAGGCTTGTAAAATTAAATCACGCACCACGCCCCCCACAACATACAAATGCCAACCGCGATTTTCCGCTTCTTGGGCAATATGGTTCATTAATTGCCAAATAGGACTCGGGATGAGACTTTGGGGTTGGGGGATGAGACAGCGTGAATAGTCCCGTTTCCCTTCACTTTTGGTTTCTCCCATGCCCCAAGTTTGGGACTGACGCTGGCGTAAAATGTCGGTACGGGTGACAATGCCCAGTAAGCGGTCTTCTTCTAATACGGGCAATCTGCCAATATCATACGTCACCATCAACGACTCTATTTCCGGTAAGGGGGTGTCGGGGGTGATGGTTTGTAGGTTGCGACTCATGTATCCTTTGACGGGGGCATGACTAAACCCGTGATGGAGGGCAATATCTAGGTCACGACGGGAGATAATACCGACTAAATGATCTGCCTCATTGACTACGGATAGGCCGGAATGGCCGTAGCGGAGTAAAATACGCTGGGCTTCTCCGATGGTGACTTGAGGGCGAATGGTACGGACGGGAGAGGACATTAAATCTCTGGCCGTGAGGGGATGGGGAATTTGGGCGATAAAGTCCTCTAAGAGTTGATTTAAAGCGGTTTTGGGGTCGATGTCTTTTAGGGTAGCTGAGGCTGCTTGGGCATGACCGCCGCCGCCATAGTTGGATAATAATTGATTAAGATTGGTATGGGGAATGCGCGATCGCGCAATAACCGTAATCCGTTGACTCCCCTCCCCTCCCCCATGCCAGTAGGGAGACACCAACAACAGCGCATCCTGTTGGGTTAATTCCAGCAAATGTTCCACCACACTCGACAACCCTGGCATAAACCGGTCCGTCGGCAAAAACACCCACCCCACCTGATACCCGTGTTGGGTTTGGGTTTCCAAGTTTTGCAACGCATCGGAAAGCAGTTGTTGCAGTTGAGGAGAGAGTTGAGGGTTGAGATACTCCCGCAGACTGTCAAGGTTCGCCCCTTGTATCATCAACCAGGCGAGGGCTAGCGCGTCCCTAGAGGTACTTTGAGACACCGTAAGGGAACTGGTATCCACATGGATACCCAACGCCATTACAGTCGCTTCTGGCACAGTTAGAGACACCGCCGCCTCTTGCAGTTTTTCCACCACCAGCGTAGTCGTAGCCCCCACATCAGCAATATATTGCTGAGTCGCCGGAATATCCCCCTGACTCTCTAAATGGTGGTCATAGAGCGTAATATGATGAAGATAGGGAAGCTCAAACCATTCTTGGGCTTTACCAAGACGGTTGCGATACTGAGTATCCACCACAATAATCCCCTGTAACTGTTTCGTGTCAACACTCCGCCGTTCCATCAACGCCAACTCATCCCGATACAACCGCAAAAAGCGACTCACCCCCGGATGGGCCCCACCCGTCAGCACAACTTTTGAGCCAGTATATAAGCGGGAAAGCCCCACTGCGGCCCCTAATGCGTCAAAGTCTGCGGTTTGATGACATAAAATTACTTCCATTTTGGGTAATTGGTAATGGGTGACTGGTAATGGGTGACGGGTGACGGGTGACGGGTGACTGATTACTGTTCACTGACTTCCAGAAGGAGTCAATCTTTGGTAGCGTATAAAGATTAGGAGAGTCACATAACAAACTCAACGAGCTTATTGGGAGATTTAGAAAAATGGCTATTTTGTTTCAAATTGCTTTAGCAGCTTTAGTCTTACTATCCCTCGTCATGGTCATCGGTGTTCCTGTCGCCTATGCTACCCCACAAAACTGGGAACAGTCCAAACGACTGATTTTCCTCAGTTCTGGGTTGTGGGTGTTACTGGTTATTGCCGTAGGGGCCTTGAACTTCTTTGTGGTATAAGTCCCAAACCCCCTAAACTAAAGAAAGTAGGATAACCCAGACTTATCCGCCGTAACCCGCTTGTAAATCTCACTTGACAACACTCATGGCAGTTTTTGAAGGCACATTTAATCAGGATATAGCGTCCCAACGTTTTGCGATCGTTATTGGACGCTTTAACGACCTTGTGACTGGTAAACTCTTGTCAGGGTGTCAAGACTGTCTCAAGCGTCATGGGGTAGATACCAACCCCCACGGGACACAGGTGGATTATTTTTGGGTACCGGGGAGTTTTGAAATTGCCATGGTTGCCCGCCAAGTGGCTATGTCTCGTCAATATGATGCGGTAGTCTGCTTGGGGGCCGTCATTCGTGGCCAAACTCCCCATTTTGACTATGTGGCCTCGGAAGTCTCGAAAGGGGTGGCCGCGGCCAGTTTTCAGACAGGAGTTCCAGTGGTGTTTGGGGTAGTAACCACAGATACCCTACAACAAGCCTTAGAACGGGCCGGAATTAAGAGTAATTTGGGCTGGAGTTATGGCATGAGTGCGCTAGAAATGGCCAGTTTAATGCGTCAGGTGCAGCAAAATGTGGGTTCTCCCAATTCCTATTTTGTAGAGGGAAATGAGGGAAATTCCGCCGCTTTACCCTCTAGCCAAGGGCAGGGAACACAATCTGAAAATTGGGCTTGACAAGTCTAGGTAATTATGCAATACTGGTAAAAGTCGTAAATATGCGGGTATAGCTCAGTGGTAGAGCGTCACCTTGCCAAGGTGAATGTCGCGCGTTCGAATCGCGTTACCCGCTTTTTGAGACGGGTTTTTAAAACTCGTTTTCATCAAGTTTGTTTCCATTCAATTATTTTTTGCAACAGGAGCAGTTCACAATTGCTCCTAGTTTTTTTGCTCCTAGTTTTTTTGCTCCTAGTTTTTTTGTTTCTAGTTTTTTTGTTTCTAGTTTTTTTGTTTCTAGTTTTAAGGAGAAATTCGGAAGAATCTGGTTAAAGATGACTTGGTGGATTGTATTGTCATGTTGCCCACTCAGTTGTTCTACAATACGGGGATTCCCGCCTGTTTGTGGTTTCTGAGCCGTCATAAAAACGGGAACAAGAAACGGAATCGCGCGGGAGAAGTTCTCTTTATTGATGCTTCGGAAATGGGCTATATGCTGAACCGTCGCAACCGCACGTTTGCTGATCAGGATATCGCCAAAATTGCAGGAACTTATCATCAGTGGAAGAGCAAAGATGGAGATTATGAGGATATTAAGGGCTTCTGTAAGTCAGCCACCTTAACGGATCAGCAATTTATTGTCGTTTGGAAAGCCAACACTCAGCAAAGGCTGACAACAGAGGAAATCGAAGCCCACAGACAAAACTGCTAAAATAAATTTTTCTTCTTAAAATAGAAATATCAGAATGTTTGAGTGGGATGAAAACAAAAACCAACAGAACATCAAAAAACATAAAATTAGCTTTGAAGAAGCCACCGAGATTTTTAATGGAATTGTATTTACTGCGATTGACGAACGGTACGACTACGGAGAAACCCGTGAAATTAGCATTGGAGCAATTCAAGGTGTTGTAATTATTACTGTTGCCCACACAGAACGAAACGGTAACATTCGCATTATCTCAGCCCGAAAAGCAACCCCAAAAGAAAGGAAACAATACTATGACTATCTCGCCCGAACGACTTAAACAACTGCAAAATCTCCCCGACTCAGAAATCGACACTTCCGACATTCCCGAACTGGACGAACAATTTTGGAAAAATGCGAGGAAAGTTGAACCCGTCTCCCAAGAAACCGTTACCATCCCCTTAGATCAAGATGTCCTCAACTGGCTAAAACATCAAACTCCCCATTATCAAACCTTGATTAATCAGGTCTTACGCGCCTATATGAACCAGCACTAATCCTAGCAAAAATGGCATTTCTCACCGAAGACGAAATCGAAGAATACACGCTACAAGTCTTAGACTCTCTCGATTACGACTATCAAAACGGTTACGACATCCAACCCGACGGTCAACACCCCGAACGGAAAAGTTTTAGTCAGGTTATCCTCAAAGAGAGACTGCAAAACGCCATTGCGAAACTAAACCCCCATCTCCCCGCCGACATTCAACAACAAGGACAGCGACAACTCCTCAACATCGCCAGTCCTGACCTCATCAACAATAACGAAATCTTCCATCAATACCATGTATATTGACAAACCCCTCAAAGGTCATAATCTCATGCAGGCGATCGCGCGCATCAATCGGGTTTACTTCGAGAAAACAGGGGGTCTGATTGTTGATTATTTGGGGTTAGCCAACGAACTGAAAGAAGCCCTTTCCTTCTACTCCCAAAGCGGGGGAAGAGGAGAAATCACCGTCGATCAAGAACAAGCCCTCGGTGTCTTCCTGACAAAGCTGGAAATCGTGGAACAAATCCTCGCTGACTGCGACTATCAAGATTACTTTACCGCCACCACTGGCGAAAAACTCAATATCTTAAAAGCTGCCACCGATTACGTCGCCCATCCCTCTCGCAAAACCCGTTTCCAAGATGCTGTCACCGCCCTATCCAAAGCCTACTCTCTCGCCGTTCCCAATGCTCATTATCACGTCCCTTTACTCACCTCTCCTTTACCTGATCTGTTAGCAAATCTGAGACAGGTTTTGTTAAGTTTCTCGGATGACTGCTCTCCTCTGACCTTGAATTATGATTAGTATGATTTTCTTGTTCGTTGGGATGGAGTCGTGAACGGTGTCGCTTGGAGACAAATTGCTCAGGATCAATTCCATCAAACGTAGGTGGCAACCAAACTCTGATGATCAGCAACGCTCCTAACACTAAAAGAAAGATACACGCCACCAAAACCTGTGTCCAAGGCGTTTCTAAGACACCCCGTACAATGATTTCTCGAAGTACAGATACAATCGAAACTTCTACCGCAACACCGATAGAGACACGATGTTCTTGTAAGTAGATAATGAGCAAGCGAAAGAGTTCTACTAAGATGAGGAGAAAAAGAATATCAGAGGTAACAGTTTCAAATTGCAGGGGGGGTAACAGTGAAACCACCATCTCCCGCAGTTGCAAAACCATAAAACTAAACAGTCCAATACACAGGCCGATTACAATCATATCCTGAACTGTTTCTAACAACCTTACCACATGGTGGCTATTGAGCCAACGATACCAAGGAAGGGGGGGGGTTTGAGGAGTTTTCATAAGAGAAATAACTGGGTTGATGAGAACGACGTTGCTTTATAAACCCAAGGAGATTGGGCAATGTGATCAGATAAGTTTCAGCGTGACTGTGTTCTTTTTTAGTTTAGCTATAAGCCTAAAAAATAGAAACAGTCTAACAATATGATTTTTTTTTATACTAGATAATGCCTACTTAACTCAACTCCTCATTTGCCGGGTTGTGTTACTGTCGTTGCTCCCTATAACCTGAGTTTTCGATAGATTGCATGAAGAATCAACCTAGATTAATTGTGGTGTAGAAACGGGCTGCTTCGTCTTCCTGTAGGGATTCCAGCCGATTTCTATGTTTAATCGTTGAATGTATAATTGTATAATTAACGATCAACTATGATTTCGTTCTGCCTTAATTGCTGCCTTAAAATCCCGTATTTTGGGGCAAAAATCATGGTTAGGATAAAGAGCAGCGTCAAGAATACCACGATACTCCCTCCGGTGGAGACATCCAAGTGATAACTCAAATAAGTCCCCATGACACAGGATAAGACACTGCTAAAAATGGCGATGCCTAACATTCGATCAAAGCGATCGCTCAATAAATAGCCAATAGACCCCGGCGTGACTAACATAGAAATAACCAGAATAATCCCCGCCGTCTGT
Source organism: Spirulina sp. CS-785/01 (assembly GCF_028330525.1). Taxonomy (GTDB): domain Bacteria; phylum Cyanobacteriota; class Cyanobacteriia; order Cyanobacteriales; family Spirulinaceae; genus JAQMSD01. The sequence goes on along the minus strand of NZ_JAQMSD010000183.1, from coordinate 4,960 downwards.
AACGCTGCCACAATCGTTAACGCCATCGTCGAAAGCAGCGTATAATACATCACCTGAGTATTCAGACCAATGGCCTTGGCATGGTTGGGATCAAAACAAAATAGCAGTAAATCTTTACGTCGCAACAACACCACCATTAAGGTAATAAACCCGGCAATTAGCGTCTGAATAATATCTTGGGTCGAAATGCCCAACACATTGCCGAATAAAATATGAAATAGGTCAATATTACTGGGAATTTTCGTGACTAACACCAACCCAAACGCGAAAAACCCTGTAAAGACAATGCCAATCACCGCATCCTCTTTTAAGCGCGTTTGGGACTTAATATAACCAATAGCTACCGTAGCCCCAAAGCCAAACGTAAACGCCCCAATAGCAAACGGAATGCCCAACGCATAGGCCACCACCACCCCCGGCACAACTGCATGGGAAATGGCATCCCCCATCAACGACCAGCCTTTGAGAGTGATATAACAGGAGAGGACGGCACAAATTAACCCCACAAAGGCACTCACCCAAATGGCCTGACGGAGAAAGCCATATTGTAAGGGTTCAACTAACCAATTCCAGATTGCAAGCAAATCTATCATACGTCCACCTCTGACTTCGCAAACATTTGCTGGAGACTCATCACAGGTAAACCGCCAAACGTCATGGTGAGATTTTCTTCTGTAAAGGTTTCCTCGGTTGTGCCAGACGCAAGGATGGTGCGGTTAAGGAGAATGGTGCGATCGCAAAACGTCGAAATCGAAGCCAAATCATGAGTCGAAACCAAAATCGTATGGCCCTCATCCCGCAACTGCATCATCAGATCAATAATACGCTTCTCCGTCTTCACATCCACCCCCGTAAACGGCTCATCCAGCAAAATCACCTTCCCCTCCTGCGCCAACGCCCGCGCCAGAAAAGCCCGTTTCTTCTGTCCTCCCGACAACTCCCCAATCTGATGATGACGAAACTCACTCATCCCCACCCGCTCTAAACTTTCCATCACCAAACGGCGATCCTTTGCACTAGGAATCCGCAAAAAATTCATATACCCATACCGCCCCATCATCACCACATCAAACACACTCACCGGAAAATTCCAGTCCACTTCATCCGACTGCGGCACATAAGCCATCAACTGGCGTTTCTGCGCCTTCAACACCGGGAAATCCCCCACACGAATCCGGCCTTGGCTAGGCTGTAAAAAGCCCATAATTGCCTTAAATAACGTGGACTTCCCGCCACCATTGGGCCCCACCAACCCCGTAATTGTGCCGGACTCCACCCTACAATAGGCGTTATAAAGAGCAAGACGAGCATTGCTGTAGGTAATGCTGAGATTATCAACGGTAATATCAAGAGCTTGAGTTGTCGTTTGCATGATTGGTTTAAAGTAAGTTGTTGTGCATTTAAAGTGGGACGTGATTGTCGGGAATAGGGAATAGGGAATAGGCAAGAAATTAGAGAAATTTAGCTTACTTGGAAAAACCCATTTTAAGTCGGTGATAGCTTAATGAGTGAGTTAAGAGTATTAAGGGTTTAAATTGTGAGCTTTCCCACATCAGGGAGATTAATAACAACAAGAGAATCGCCAGAAAGCTGATTACTGATTACTGATTACTGATTACTGATTACTGTTTACTCCCCGCCAACAGACCATTAGTAATGGTGCGAGCATCATATTCAAGCAACTCTAAAAACGTCGGCACCGGCCCACCTTCCGTCGAGAGAGAATCCACATAGAGATTGCCCCCAAACCGCGCACCCGTCGTTTTAGCTACTTGTTTTTGTCCCTCATCATTCACCGTGGTTTCACAAAAAACAGTCGGGACATCATTGCGTTTCACCGCTTCAATCACTCCCTGCACCTGTTTTGGGGTAAATTGCCGTTCGGCATTAATCGGCCAAATATAAATTTCTTCCATATCATAATCCCGTGCTAAATAAGAGAACGCACCTTCACAACTGACTAAATAGCGTTGTTCTTCGGGGACTTTCTCTAAATCTGTCTCTAATGCCTCATCAATCGCTTTTAGCTGTTCGCTATAGGCCGCCGCATTTTCGTTGTAGGTGTCGGCATTCTCCGGATCAAGCTCTACAAAGGCTTTACGGATATTTTCCACATAAATTAGGGCATTCTGAGGAGACATCCACGCATGGGGATTGGGTTTATCTTCGTAAGGCCCTGCTGCAATGGGAATGGGTTCAATGCCTTCTGTAAGCAACGCTGAGGGAACATCCTCAACATTGCCCAAAAACTGCTTAAACCAACGCTCCAACCCCATCCCGTTATAGAGAATCAGATCAGCATCCTGTGCTTTGGCAATATCGCTAGGGGTGGGTTCGTAACCATGAATTTCTGCACCAATACGGGTAATGGACTCTACAACCAGTTTATCCCCGGCCACGTTTTGAGCCATATCGGCAATTACGGTAAAGGTGGTTAAAACTTTCTTTTTCCCTTCGCTGTCGGTGGAGGGAGTCTCGGTGGTTTCGGTGGTTTCCGCGCTGTCTGAGGACGCTGAAGGGGCGTTTCCGTCGGTTGTGGCACACCCGGTCAACCAAAGGCTGAGTGCCAGACTAGCGGCGAGAACTATCCCTCTTGGGCAGAACATTTGTTTCATGAGCAGTGGGTTTCGCGTTTTTCATAATTTTCTCACTTTTCATAATTCTCTCATAATTTTTGCGTGGCGACAGGCATGGGCTTCATGTTTTGTTACAAATGGTGAAAAAGGGAACAGGGAACAGGGAACAGTTGGTTCTCCCCCATTTCCCCTATCTCCCGACTCCCGACTCCCGACTCCCTTGACACCATAAAAGAAGTCCTCACCCTATCCACTGGGGCGAGGACTTCTGTCTGAGTGTTCAGTTAACTTATGCTAGGCCGACTAATTTTTCGCTTAACTCCCAGACTCGTTTCGCTTTATTAGCATCACTGCCTTCGGGGGAAAGGGTTTGAACAAAGGCATCTCGGCCTTCTTGCTGACGGTTGCCCCAACTCCAGTGAACTCCAGATTTTTTGTATTCGGGGTCCGCCACCACTGCGGCCACCCGTTCTCCGGCTAATTCTTGGGACACATACCCCCCGGTGATGTTCTTTTGAAACCAAGGGAATAATTTTTGAAACCAACCGTAATGGTTACGGAAAAGGGGCGTTTCGGCGACGCATCCGGGATAGAGGGAGTTAAATAAAATCCCCGTTGAGTCGTGGTAACGACGGTGTAATTCTCGTGTGGTCAGCATATTACAGAGTTTGCTGTCTTTGTAGGCTTTCCCGGATTTGAATTTTTTGCCATCGATCATGGTAATGGGGGGTTTAAAGCCTTGTTCAAAGCCTTTTAAGTCGCCTAAGTCCGCCGGGGCCGGAATGGGAATTTTGCCACCGAGTTCGTTTCGGTTGGCGGTGACTGTTCCTAAGACAATGAGGCGTTTGTCCGTCTCTGGTGAGTTTTTTAAGTCTTCTAACAGTAGGTTGATGAGGAGGAAGTGGCCGAGGTGGTTGGTGGCCACGCTTAACTCGTAACCGTCGGGGTTACGGTGGGGGTTTTTCTCGATGGGGAGATAAACGGCGGCGTTACAAACGAGGGATTTTAAGGGTTTGCCCAGTTCGCGGAAGTTTTTGACAAAGTTGCGAACGCTCTCAAAGTTGGCGAGGTCGATTTGTAGTGCCGTATAGTGGTCTGGGTTGATGCCGACTTCTTTGGCGGCTTTTTCGGCTTTGTCGAGGTTACGACAGGCCATGATCACGTGCCAGCCTTTTTGGGCAAGGGCTTTGGCACTGTAGAGGCCGACTCCAGAGGAAGCCCCGGTGACAATTACTGTGGGTTGTTCCATTGTTCGTTAAACTCCGTTTGCTACCATGAATGGTTTTAAAGGTTTTTTTATGTCCTAAATGTATAAGGATATGAGGAAGGCAACGCGATCGCAACCGTCCCTATGATAGAGTTTCCAGTCCTTTTCTGGACTACCACAAAATCGAATTTTTTGTATGAATAATTGTTAATATTAAGACTGCACTTGGGCAACGTGAAAAGCGATGAGACTAGATAAAGAAAGGGAGTTTCCCCAATGCTGTTTTAAGGTGGCTTGCATTTGCTGAAAGAGGATATCACGGGTGTCTGGGTCTAGAGCAATATAGGGGGATAAGGTACTTAACAAGATGAGATATTTGTCAATAGGATAAGTAATTGTTCCCTGACATTGGTAGAACTGAAGATTTTTAAAGTGGCCGGAGTCGAGGACGGTTTGCCCCAATTGTTGTAAAAAGTTGACATGGGTTTCTGGGGGGATGTAAGGGGAGAGAGACGGGGCATAGGTGTCGTAAAGAGGTTGTAAGGTTTGGGCAACCTCTGGACTAGGTTGAGGGGGTGTATTCCAAAGTAAAATGAGTGAACCGTCGGGTTGCAGAAGTTGGGCGGCTTTCTGACACCGGGTTTCAGGGGCTAGCCAATGAAAGGAGGTGCTGGCGATAAGGGCGGCAAATTGGCGGTTTTGGGGTTGCCATTCCTCAAAGGTGGTGTTAATAATTTCTACGTTGGGATAGGTGTGGCAGTTGTCTTGGGCGAGTTGACAGGCTTCTAAACTCGGTTCAAGGGCTAAAATGGGAAGGCCAAAACTAGCTAAAGTGGCGGTGGCTGTACCGGGGCCGCATCCTACTTCTAGAATAGGGGCATGGGGGGGAAGTTGAGCGAGGGTGAGGGCGTGTTGAAGCAGGTCTTGGGGATAGCGGGGTCTCGCGTAGTGATAGGCTTGAGCTACGGAGGAATACCAGCTTTTTTTCTCGTTGAGGTCTTTACTATTGACCATGTTGAGAAGTGAGTCTAAGTCGTTCATTTTTTTGGTTGTTTGTTATTTGTTCTTTGTGAAAAAGGGAACAGGGAACTCCGGAACAGGGAATCGGGAATCGGGAGTCGGGAATCGGGAATAAGATATTTTTTGTTTTCCCCATCTCCCCCATCTCCCCCATCTC
>NZ_JAQMSD010000182.1 GCF_028330525.1 Spirulina sp. CS-785/01 | reverse complement strand
TTCCGCCCCCTTACAGCTAATCCGGTCTAGAGAAACGACCAGTAGTGTTAATCCGCAATACCCCTGGAGAGCTATTCGCAGCTACGGGAAGGTTATCTCTCCCCACTCCCTCACCTCACGAAGTAGGTGGGGGTCATTGAAGTTAATATAGTTATTCCTTCTCATAAACCCCCAGTAAATGGTAATTTTCTGTAATAATTTAAGGCAGGGATGTAAACCTTTTTTAAGGTTCTAAGCCAAAACGCTCTGCCTAGTGGACAGTGACCCGGACAAAATGAGACCCTAACCCTTGGGAAAAATCCCCTCTCAACTTGGAGAACCTAAGACCTTCAAGTTAAAGGAGATTTGAACCAAGCTATTTCTGTCGCGTAATTTGCGGGGACTGTCAAACACCACCACAACGCAATACTCCTGCGCTGATGGTCTTTGCCTAGCAGAATTTTGAGCAATTCTGAGAAAATCCTGCAACTTCTTAACAAAAGTATAAACTCTAGTATTCGGTTATGACACAAATTCCAGCCTCCTCAGATGCACCCAATATGGGTCGTCGTCAATTTATGAACTTGCTGACCTTTGGGACAGCCACAGGGGTTGCCTTGGGTGCGCTGTATCCCGTCGTCAAATACTTTATTCCCCCGTCGAGTGGGGAGTCTGGCAGTGGGGTGACAGCTAAGGATAAACTGGGTAAACCCATTGCAGCGAGTGACTTTCGAGACAATCATAAAGCTGGCGATCGCGTTCTCAGTCAAGGGATTAAAGGCGATCCCACCTACGTCATCGTCAAAGACAATGGAGAATTATCTGGCTTTGGGTTAAACGCCATTTGCACCCACTTGGGATGTGTTGTGCCTTGGAAAGAAAGCGACAACAAATTTGTTTGTCCTTGTCACGGGTCTCAGTACAACGAAAACGGCAAAGTGGTGCGCGGGCCAGCCCCTCGTTCCCTTGCCTTAGTTCACACCCAAACCAGTAACGATGGCAACATTGTCTTTACCCCTTGGAAAGAAACCGACTTCCGCACCGACAAAGAACCTTGGTGGACTTAAACCCCCAGAGCAGAAATAGACCAATTGAGTTAATTTAGTACCGTTTAGAATTGAGATGAGAACACAGTCTTTAATTTCCGTTTTGCTGCGATCGGGTCGCCAATGGCTGACAAAAGCAGCACTGGTCTTTTTAGCAACGGCAGCCATTCTCTTAGCCAATGGCTTCGCCTATACCCAAACCGCCGCCGCCTACCCCTTCTGGGCTCAAGAAACCGCACCAGAAACGCCCCGTGAAGCCACAGGGCGCATTGTTTGTGCCAACTGCCACTTAGCGGAAAAGCCCGCCGAAGTCGAAATCCCCCAATCTATCACTCCGGATACCGTCTTTGAAGCAGTGGTCAAAATTCCCTACGACTTGGATAAACAACAAGTATTAGGAGACGGTTCAAAAGGCGGTTTAAACGTTGGGGCCGTCTTAATGTTACCCGAAGGCTTTAAAATTGCCCCAGCAGATCGCATTCCTGAAGAAATGCAGGAAAAAGTGGGCGGCGTTTATTTCCAACCCTATCGGGAAGACATGGAAAATGTGGTTTTAGTCGGACCCTTACCTGGAGAACAGTATCAGGAAATTACCTTCCCGGTCTTATCCCCCAATCCCAAAGAAGACCGTAACCTGCACTTCGGGAAATATCCTATCTATTTAGGGGCAAACCGTGGCCGCGGCCAAGTGTATCCTGCGGGAAACAATAGTAATAATCGGCAAGTGAAAGCCTCTACTGGTGGAACAATCCAACAAATCAGTAAAAACGAAGCGGGCGGTTACACTATCACCATTGCCAAAGGAGACGAGAAAACCGTTGAAGAAACCATTCCCGCCGGTCCAAGTTTAATGGTTTCCGAAGGGGAAGAAATTGCAGCCGGAGACGCTCTCACCGAAGACCCCAACGTAGGTGGTTTTGGTCAAGAAGACACAGAAATTGTCTTACAAGACCCCGTGCGCATTGGTTGGTTAATGGTCTTCTTAGCCGCAGTGGCCTTTACTCAGGTCTTCTTAGTTCTCAAGAAGAAACAAATCGAACGAGTCCAAGCGGCTGAAATGAATTTCTAAGTTAAGGAATGACTGAGGGGGCAGTTTTTGTCACCTTCTTTTGAGCCTTAATCCAAGGGTGGAGGAATCTATGGGGTTTCTTCACCTTTTTGGTTTTTGGTTGGTAAGCATTCAGCGATCAGCCGCCAACTATCAGTTCTAAAAGAAGGTAATTTTAATCCATTGAGTTGCTTCGATGGGAATCCACGGGATTTTAATCCGTAGCGGCTGCCTAGTTATCTGGTGTTAAGAGTTAATGCTCTTTACACAAGACATTTTTTGTGTTAAAGAAAAAGCATTCACAAAAATCCAAGGATTTCCTTGGGGGAGTCCTTGAGAAAAATCACGCAGTATGGGTCAAGGAGTGTTACCATATAGCCATTGAGGATAAAGAATCGGTAGATCATCATTGCTTTCAGTATTGACTGTTGTTTCGGTATTGACAGGTTTGTTCTCCGAACTCTTGACTCTCCACAATCGGGTCTGAGGTGGGGCGCATCTTGGACGGTAAACAAAACGCTTGCAGAGACGGTCTGACAAAGATTCCTAGACAAAGATTCCTAGTAGTCGCGTTCAGAGTCAACGAAGCAAGAAGAAGGGTCGAGACGGTTTCAACCCATCCCGTTACCTTCTTTCAAACTCCCTAGCGTCACATTCCATTGATGGAATGAAGGGGCAGGGGGTACGTCACACCAAGAAACATTACTTGCGCTTATCGAGGAGATCATCCTAGCAATGTCGATTTACATAGGAAACCTGTCCTATTCGGTTACTCAAGACGATATTACTGAAGTCTTTGCCGATTACGGAACAGTCAAACGAGTTCACGTTCCGACAGACCGCGAAACAGGTCGGATGCGGGGTTTTGCCTTCGTGGAAATGGATTCAGAAACCGAAGAAGCCACAGCCATATCTGAGTTAGATGGGGCAGAATGGATGGGTCGTGAACTGCGAGTCAACCAAGCAAGACCTCGTGAAAAAAAGTCTTTTAACAATACCAATGGGAATCGAGGCCGTAAAAACAATCGTTTCTAGCATTTTATAGCTGTTCTGTACTAGCATTCTCCCTAGCAACAGGGTGGGATGCTGGTGCGGGAGAGACGATTGAGCTTGAATTTTGTTGTATTGAATTTCGAGCTATGATTGTTGTGGTGGTTGGAATTCCCAAGGTGGGCGACCTGATATGAAATGGGCTATTAAAGGAGCGGTGGTGAAGCAACCCAGATTTGGGTTGGAGTTGGCCTTCTAGACCTGAAAACCAAGACCGCTCGTTGAAAGCTAGACATTGATTGGTATTGTTCGATTGGTATTGTTCGATTGGTATTGTTCGATTGGTATCGTTCGATTGGTATTGTTCGATTGGTATCGTTCGATTGGTATTGTTCGATTTTTGTTGACCTAGAAAGGGACGAGGAGGCAGACTTGGGCTATAAATCCTAGAAAAAGGTAGGCTACCTTCAGAGAGTCATCACGCCTAAGTGTAAACGCCAGCACTTGGCTCTGTGGTTTGTAATTAAACTGAAAACCAACGCTTTTTTTGTACTGTCTAACTGTACTGTGGGGCGCACAGGAACAGCCTAAAATCAAGCCTGGAGAGATATGCCTCTGGGGTCTAAATGCTCGCCCTCAAACTTGATTGAAATTGAGTCAACAACTCAGATTTTTGTTGGGGAGAGAAATGGGACAAGTTCCCCTTTTAGATGTTAAGCATGGTCAGTCAAGCAGGAATCTCACATTATATAATCTATCGAAATTGCTCGAAATGTGAGAACGTCAAAGTATTCGTCAGTTAGAATGGCGATCGCGCTTTTGGGGAATTCATAAACCCTCAAGGTACACCCCGAAAGCGTTTTGTTGTGTCAAACGGGAGAATCTCATGTCCAAACGTCGCAATCTCAAAAAAGAGAAAGCCTCACGCAATAAAGCCTACGCCCGGCAGTTCCGTAAGAGAACCTCTCGCTCCTCCTACCAAAATCGGCGTTTTTCGTCCAACAATAGTAATAACAACGATCAAAATCAGGACGACAAACAAACCAGTGAATCTTCCTCATCATCAGATCGCTCATGAGGAATTGGGCTTGAACAATCTGTCGTAATGGACAATAGACAATGGAAAATGGACAAGGGATAATCAAAAATTATCAATTGTCCTCCTGTCTCTCCTCAAGCCACCTAGACTTTTTCTAGGGGTTTTTGTGGATGCCGTCGTCACATCAAACGATCAAGTTTGAGTACGTTTTAGAGAACGGACGGACAGGAAATATACTAGACTGAAAGACAGTAGCCCCAATACTTAAATCAGCGAGGAAATGCAGTTTCAAATTCCCCGTCCCCAAATTCCTGACTGTGCTTGGCAACGTCCCATCGGCCTCGGTTGGGAAAAGCCTTATACGGTGCGTTATGCCAGTAATCTAGATGATGGACCCTGGCATGGAATGCCATTAGGTGGACTGGGGGCGGGGTGCATTGGCCGTTCTCACCGAGGAGACTTCAATCTCTGGCATTTAGACGGGGGAGAACATATTTTTCAATCCCTGCCCGCTTGTCAATTTAGCATTTTTGAACAACCGGACGGAGAAGACGCGCAAGCCTACGCCCTGTGTACTGAGCCCCCAGAGGATGGCACGCTCTCGCGCTGGCAATGGTATCCCCAGGGAAAAGGGACTTATCATGCCTTGTATCCCCGCAGTTGGTTTAAATACGAGGGCGTTTTTCAAAGCGAAATTATTTGTGAACAGTTTTCACCCCTGTGGGGAGGAAACTATCAGGAGTCCAGTTATCCGGTGGGAATATTTGAATGGACCGTGCATAACCCCACCGATAAACCCATCACCCTGAGTATTATGCTGTCGTGGCAAAATATGGTGGGCTGGTTTACCAATACCTTGAAAAAGCCCCAAGTCACGGTGCGGGATGATGGCAGTCCCGAATACGAATATCGCCCCAAATGGAAAGATAGCACAGGCTGTTATAACCAGTGGATTAAAGACTTTTTTCGGGTGGGGTGTTTGTTTAACCGGGTGCGTCTGTATGATGACGTGCAAGAAGGAGATGGACAGCTAGCGATCGCCAGTATTACCAACCCTGCCCTAGAAGCCTATTATATGGGGCGTTGGAATCCCGAAGGCGACGGCGGCGAAATCTGGGACTATTTCGCCCATAATGGTACATTACCCGACCAAGAAAACGAAACCGCCGCAGAACCTGGCGAACAAATCGCCTCCGCCTTTACCGTGCGGTTTACTGTGCGGCCAGGCAGAACCAAAAAAATTCCCTTCATCCTCGCTTGGGACTTCCCCGTTACGGAATTTGCCCAAGGTGTTAATTATTTTCGTCGCCACAGTGACTTTTTTGCCCGCACCGGGAAAAATGCTTGGACTGTCGTGCGCACTGCTCTCAAACATGGGGATGTGTGGAAAGAAAAAGTCGAACATTGGCAAAATTCCATCCTGAAACAGGAGGACTTACCCGACTGGTTGAAGATGGCCTTGTTTAACGAGTTGTATCTCTTAACCGACGGGGGGACTCTCTGGACTGCAGCCAAGGAAACAGACCCGGTGGGGCAGTTTGGTATTTTAGAATGTATGGATTATCGCTGGTATGAAAGCCTTGACGTGCGCTTATATGGCTCTTTTGCCACCCTCATGCTGTTCCCTCGCTTAGATAAAGCGGTTTTAGAAGCCTTTGCCAGAGCTATCCCCACCAGCAACGACACCCCCCGCATTATCGGCTATAACCAAGCCCAAGCCATCCGTAAGGCCAAGGGAGCAACCCCCCATGACTTAGGGGCCCCGAATGAGCATCCTTGGCAACAGACCAATTACACCAGTTATCAAGATTGTAACCAGTGGAAAGATTTGCCCTCGGATTTTGTCTTGCAGGTGTATCGAGATTATTTACTCACTGGGGCCACCGATACGGACTTTTTGTGGGAATGTTGGGGGGCGATTCCTGTTACCTTAGCCTATTTAAAGGGATTTGATTTAGATGGGGATGGCATTCCAGAGAATTCCGGGGCCCCGGATCAAACTTTTGATGATTGGCAGTTGCGGGGGATGAGTACCTATTGTGGGGGGTTATGGATTGCGGCGTTAGAGGCTGCGATCGCTATTGGTAAGATATTAAAAGACCATCCCGCCCCCCGGCCTGAGTTAGAGCCAGAGAATTATCCCGCTTGTATTGAAAACGTGATACAAACCTATCAGGACTGGTTACACCAAGCGCGGTCTGTGTATGAGAAAACCCTGTGGAATGGGGAGTATTTTAATTTAGACACCGAGAGTGGGTCTGATGTGGTCATGGCCGACCAACTCTGTGGTCAATTTTACACCCAACTTCTGGGGCTTCCCGATGTCATCGACCGAGAAAAGGCCAAAATCACCTTACGGAAAATTTATGATTCTTGTTTCTTAAAATTCCATAACGGCAAATTTGGTCTGGCCAACGGTGTTAGACCCGATGGTAGTCCCGAAAACCCCGACGACACGCACCAATTAGAAGTTTGGACAGGGATTAATTTCGGGTTAGCAGCCTATATGATCTTGATGGGGATGCAAGAGGAGGCTATGAAAGTTACGGAAGCAGTAGTGAAGCAAATTTACGAGAATGGCCTACAATTCCGCACCCCGGAAGCAATTACGGCAGTAGGGACATTTCGAGCGAGTCATTATTTACGCGCCTTAGGCATTTGGTTAATTTATGGAGTTTTAACAGACTTTAAGCAAGAGTTATATAGCAAAAATAAATGATTTATAATAAATCAAAAAGTAATAAAAAACTCTACAAGCCCTATCCCTATTCCCTGTTCCCCGTTCCCTGTTGCTTTTTACTACCAAGTTTTTGACACCATCTATTTAGGATTGCTATAGAGATGGAAAAAATAGAATGAAAAGCCTCAAAATCTTCAACATAAAGGGAGCTTACTACTGGATTTTAGGTGTATTCTCGATGGAGATAATATTGGTCTAACTTTAACAAACTGTGGAGCAGTACGGTTGTGCCTTTGGCGCAGTCTTCGGGGGAGGTGTATTCACTTTCGGAATGGGAGACTCCAGACTCGGAGGGGACAAAAATCATGCCCATATCGGTGATGTTGGCCATTTCTTGGGCATCGTGACTGGCCCGACTGGGGAGGTGGGTATAACTGAATTGTAACTGTTCACAGGTGGCTGCGATCGCGCTTTGAATAATATCATTGGCCAACGCCGGAGCAATTTGCAACCGAGAAGTTAAGCTAATCTGGGTTTGCGTCTTCTCTTGAATTTCCTGCAACTGTACCTCCAATTGCTGTAATAAACGCTCAATATGCAGACTAGATAAGTCTCGAATATCCAAACTCATCTCCACCTTCCCCGGTACAACATTCACCGCATTGGGATACACTTGCAATTGCCCCACGGTTGCCACTTGTTGCCCTGGAGTATTCCCCACTTCATGAACCGCTAACACGACCTGAGATGCTGCCACCAGTGCGTCCTGTCGCAGATACATGGGGGTTGTTCCGGCATGGTTAACACTCCCCTCAATGGTAATCATAAACCGTTGTTGTCCCACAATCCCCTCCACCACGCCAATGTCTTTCCCCATAGAATCTAAAATGGGCCCCTGTTCAACGTGCAGTTCGAGAAATGCAGCGATATCTTGTGAACTGCGACGCGCTTCATGAAGATGATACCAGTCTCCCCCAATGCGTTGTAAACAGCTTTGAATGTCCTCGCCATCGGGCCGACAATAATAGGCCGAGTCATTGATAATATTCCCGGTAATGGCTTTTGATCCTAAAACACTCCCTTCTTCATCGGTAAAGATGATGACTTCCAAGGGATGTTGAAGACGAGTGTTACTTTCTTGGAGGACTCGCACAACTTCTATTCCTGCAAGGACTCCTAATGCTCCATCATAGCGTCCTCCGTTGGGGACGGTATCTAGATGGGACCCGGTGGCTAAGACTGGGAGATGGGGGGAGTTTCCTTCGTAGCGGCCAATTATATTCCCTGCGGTGTCTATGCGGACGGTCATTCCGGCCTCTTGCATCCATTGTTGCACGGTTTGGCGGGCGGCAATATCTTCGGGGGAATAAGCGAGACGACGGACTCCTCCTTGAGGAAGACGGCCAATTTCGGCCAGTTTTTCAATACTTTGCAGGAGACGATCGCGGTTCACTAATGATGCTGAAGAAGTTACGGTAGCCATATTTCACGTCAAATAATGCCTAATCTAGCCTATTGTAGGCGGTTTGCTGACAACTGGGTGAGCTTGATGGGGGAGTCGGGAGAGAAAGGAATTGTCAGATGTGAGAAGTCTGTCTCTTGGTTTCTGGCCAAATTACATTTCTATCGAAAGACGGAGGACAAAATTCCTCAATCAGTGGATGTGAGACCGAAGGGAGGACGGTTAAGATTATTTTGTGTTGATAAATAATGAATGACAAATCTATATGACTATTACCATAAGAGACGATATTGTATATGTTTTATTGCGGAAGATTGGCCAAAGTAACGAGACAGGCCAACAGTCCGTTGATTTTGAGGCCACGGACTTCACGGGAATTCCCATTACTCCGGCTAATTTTTTAGGTCATCTGGATTATCTGAACCAAGAAGGGTATATTGAAGCGGAGTTTACGGGGAATGCCTACGCGACACAGGAGGATGTTCCCGATCTCGTGAATATGGAAGAAGTTGATCTGCGGGTGGCCAATACGTTAGGGGCCGCGGATGGGCCGCTTCCTCATTTGATCCGTTTTAAGAAAGCAACTCTGACGGAGAAGGGGAAGGAAATGTGGTCGCAAATGGAGTCTAAACCCCCACAGATTATTGAAGAAGGACCGGCGGTTCCGGCTGCGGCTACTCAGAACTTGTCTTTCTTGGAGAAGATACAATTAAAAGGGGAATTGAGCGATCTCTACGATGCGCGAGATTTAGCGGTGATTGTCTATCGTACTATGCGTGACTTGATTCCCACGGATGAAGTGGACCGGGTGGCCGATGAGTTAGATGATGCAACGGTTCAACCGACGGAGGAAAAAGCCTTACAATACGATGTGGCGCAACTGTGGCAGGATACAAACCCTCTGGTGGGTTGGTTGAGTCGGTTACGGTCTCCCTTGCATTTTGATGATGATACGTTTATTTTCCGTATTAACCAAGAGGGGGGTGTTCCCAAGGGGACTACGGGAGAACGAGTCATTAAGGCGGTTTTTTCGGCTACTAAGGAAGAATTATCTCAGGAACGGGTTAATGCGATCGCGCAATTTCTCCCCGGCCAAGTGAAACAAATGTGGCAAAGTGCCTAATTTTTTGCCAATCTCTGCATAAATCCGACTACAGGAGTCTTCGGACTTCTGTTTTTCTTTTGAGAGGGGCCAGAATTGTGCGATCGCAAACAGTCTGGACTTCCGATTTCGATCACAATCGAATCATTCCCCCTTCCGTAAACTGGGAGTCAACCTCTGTATTCCCAATCCCAGCTACTTTTAGAAGAAAGTGGCCTGAAAAATTTTGCCAATTATCCGAAAAACTACAGAGAACTATTGTAAAACTTTAGTAAAGCTCTGGCGTATATTGTCCGGATATTCCGCAAAATGGTTGGAAAACAGACCAACCCTGTAATTCGTTCGCTATTCTCTCATAAAGGGAAAAACAATGAGTGGCACTTCCTCCAATTCCAACATTCAATCCCCTGAAACCCGTCTTACAAAAGAGAGTCTTAAAAAAGAAGGACGAGAGAATTTAACCCTTGTTCTTCCTCTCAACCAACGTCAACCTGAAACAAGTACAATGGGGGACTTTGTTTATTCCACCTATCCAGTTCACACCCTACATCTTAATTCTACTTTAGCAGAATTAACCCTGTACCGTGCTTCTCTCGACATTAACAGTCAGGGAGAAACCGCTAGTCGTTTGTTTGAGGAAAATTCCAGCCTACCTGGTCTTATTTTATATCAAAATAAAAACTATGTGGGGATGATTTCTCGACCCCGTTTTTTTGAAAAAATGAGTCGCCCCTATAGTCTAGAATTATTTTCAAAACGGTCTTTGTCTCACTTTTATGATTATCATGGAACGGAGGTGTTGCAACTCTCTCAAAATACCACAATTGTGGCCGCCGTTCAGGAAAGTTTAAAGCGACCGATTGAACGCGCTTATGAACCCATTGTGGTCGCTATTGATAATGAAGATTATGCAATTTTGAGTGTTCATGAGTTATTATTTGCCCATTCTCAAATTCATTTATTAGCAACTCAAGCATTAAAGGAATCCGAAGAACAATTAAAGGAACAAGCCTGTCATTTAGCAGAAACTATTCAAAAGCTGAAAAAAGCGCAAACGCGACTTATTCAAGCGGAAAAGATGTCCGCATTAGGGCAATTAGTTGCCGGAATTGCCCATGAAATTAATAATCCTATTAGTTTTGTTTACGGGAATATAAAGCACGCTCAGGCTTATTTTGATGACCTGTTAAAATTACTTAATTTATACCAAAAACATCACCCCCATTGTCATTTAGAAATTCAAGATTTTATTGAAAGTATTGACCTAGAATTTCTTGTAGAAGATACCCCAAAAGCAATCAATTCTATCGAGATAGGTGCAACGCGCATTCAAGAAATTGTACAATCTTTACGGCTGTTTTCTCGTTTAGATGAAGCGACCTTAAAAGAAGTAGATTTACATGAAGGGATTGAGAGTACCTTATTAATTTTACAAAGTCGTTTAAATGCTCAATCTCAGCGTCCTGCTATTCATATTCAAAAAGACTATAGTAAGTTGCCGAAAGTGGAATGTTATGCGGGACAATTAAATCAGGTCTTTATGAATATTTTAAGTAATGCCATTGATGCGTTAGATGGGGTTACAGAAGACAACCCCACCCCAGAAATTTGCATTCGCACAGAGCAAACCCCATCGGGCAATATTGGCATTACTATAGCCGATAATGGGCCAGGGATTCCCGATAATGTGCAAGAGCATCTGTTTACCCCCTTTTTCACGACAAAACCCATTGGAAAAGGGACTGGGTTAGGACTCTCGGTAAGTTATGCTGTGATTGTAGAGCGACACAAGGGAGAATTATCTTGTCGGTCGAAAGTAGGTCAGGGAACAGAATTTTATATTGAAATTGCTCCCCGACTCAAGACCTAGAGATGTGGGTTATACAGCACATCTGCGAGGGAAATGATTAAACTTCCTGCATGACCGCTTCTTCTTGGGTTTCTAAAGCATAGTCAGGAATGCAGTTGTTACTCATATAGTGATGATATTCGACCACCGCGCGATCGCATTTTTCGGCACTCCATCCACAGAATTTCTGGGCCACCTCCACCATGATGGGGACCGCATCCAACCCATAATGATCCTGCATAGCAATAGTCGTCCGACGACGAGTAATATCTAAGAAAGTATGGGCCATCTCCGAGCGAATGGCATAGACAATTTGTGCTTTAATATCCGGGAGACGAGGCGAAATCGCTTCCGCTAACTCTGGGGACTCATCCACCAGTTTTAACACCTCAATGCCTTTCGACCCATACAGTTTAAAGAGATGCTGAATAGTAGGAACAGAGACTAAATGACGATAGTCATGGATGGCCTGATCAATGCGTTTATCGGTTTGCAGAATACATCCTGGTAAAGGACGTTGGAGAGTGGGACAATGGGGGATTTTTTCCCGTCGTTTTTGATACACCCAGTCCACAATTTCTTCCCCGACATGGCGGAAAGTGGTAAGTTTCCCTCCAATGAGGGAGAGCAGATTATTTACTCCTTCCTTACGATGATGATAGAGAATATGCTTCCGGGTGAGTTCGCCCGGTTTCTTGCCTTCTGCATAAGGCAATGGCCGCACTCCGGAGTAAGTAAACTGGACATCATCCCGTGTTAGGTGGGCTGTGGTAATGATGAGATTGGTTTCTGCTAAGAGATAATCAATTTCTGCATCATCCGCTTTAATGGTGTCTAAACTGCCATCGTAGGGGAGATCAGTTGTGCCGATTAAGACTTTACCGAGGAAGGGGACGATAAAGAAAGGACGACCATCGGTTTTCGCTTCCACATAGAGGGCCGTTTCCGGTGTACCGGGGAATCGATCAACAATAATATGACTGCCTTTCGTACCGCCAATTTTGCGGGTTTTGCCAATGGGAGCTTTTTCTTGTTCCTCTGCATCTTTCCCCCGTTGACAAATATGATCCACCCAAGGGCCAGAGGTGTTGATAATAAAGGTTTTTTCGTGGCCGGAAACGGTGAAGGTTTCCCCGGTTAATTGATCTTGGCATTGGACTTGGGTAATGCGATCGCGCTCTCGCTCCAACCCCGTCACCTCCACATAGTTTAACACCGTCGCCCCAGCATCCTGAGCATCCAGGATAGTTTCGAGACACAACCGTTCCGCATATTCGGCCTGTCCATCGTAATATTGCGCCCCTCCCTTGAGGTTTTCCTTATCCAAAGATCGGAATAACTGCTCAAAGTTCTGTCTGGGGAGCATCCGGTGCAAGGGAACAGTCTTATCGTAGCTGAAGATATCATAAAGGATCATCCCAGCCCAAATTTTCCAATAAGGGCGCGATCGACCACCATACACAGGCACAGTCAGCAACAACGGTTTCACTAAATGAGGTGCTGTTCGTAACAACACCTCCCGTTCTCGCAACGACTCCCGCACCAAGGGGAACTCAAAATATTCTAAATACCGTAAACCCCCGTGAACCAGTCGAGTGGACCAACTCGACGTACCTCCAGCAAAATCTTGTTTTTCAATCAGAATGGGTTTGAGACCTCGCAATGCAGCATCCCGTGCCACTGCTGCACCATTAACCCCCCCACCAATAATAATGAGATCGTAGGTTTCATTTTGGATCGTTTGAAAGTCTCGCATAATTATTGATAATGACTTCAACAGGCCCGAACTCAGTAGAGTTCCTGAAGTTCTGCCCTCTATACCTTATGCTAATGGCAATTTTGAGAAACTCCCATTCAATCCTGCAACAGGTTCAATGATCCATACAACCACTATCCGTCCCGCAACGCTTCGACTTGTTCAACCGATAACCCTGTTCCTTGAGCGACTTGCTCAACTGTCATTCCCATGTTTAACAATCTTTGCGCCACTTCTTGGATTCCTTCAACTCGGCCTGCAGCAAAACCTTCAATCCGGCCTTTCTCTTTCGCTTCCTGTTCAAAAATTACAGATTCTCGCATCACATCCCTCCGTAAAACACGATGAATGAAATCCTTCTCCAATACTAACCCAGCCAACAGGGAAGTAGAAGCCGTTAAATTGGCTTGTAATCGCTCCTCTTGGCCGATTGTTGCAGCATCAAAGAATCAGCCCGAATGGGTTCTAAGAGGAGTTCTGAGGGTTTGAGTTCCGTGAGGGGGATGGGTTCACCAATGAGCCAACTGGCGAAGTCTTGGGCGAACTGTTGAGCGAGAAATTTGCACACATTGTCATACATAACACACCCCCCAAATACAATCCCCCCAAATCATAACTTTGGGGGGCAAGATTCGCAAAATCCGGGAATTCTTCCCCGAATGAATCAAGAATTAAGTGGCAACAGGTTCTTTTGCTTTTCCTGTTTCCTCTTTGATTTCTTGGAATAACTCAAACAAGTGATCCGCCCAATATTTCACATCATATTTGGTCACGGTTTGATACATCGTTTCCATGGTCTTTTGTTGGTCTTCCGGTGACATGGCCAAGGCTTTATCAATGGCCTCATTCATGCGGTCAATGGAGTAAGGATTGGTTAAAATAGCTTCAGGAAGTTCTACTGCTGCCCCAACAAACTCAGAGAGGACTAACACCCCATCTTTGCCTCCGTGGGCGACAATGTACTCTTTGGCTACTAAATTTAACCCATCTCGTAAAGGTGTTGTCCAGCAAATATCGGCGGCTTTATATAACCCAATTAGCTCATGAAACGGTAACGGTTGGGTAAATAACAGAATGGGAGTCCAGCCAAATTTGGCAAACTTGCCGTTAATTTTACCCGCCAATTGTTCAATTTTATTTTGGGCGTTTTTATACACCCGCATTCCTGGCGCAGGACTCACACAAGTCATAAGAAAAGAGACTTTTCCGTGTAACTCCGGACGACGTTCTAATAGTCGCCCATAGGCTTCTAATTTTTCCTGATTCCCTTTCACATAATCCACCCGTCCTGCTGCAATAATTAATTTGCGGCCTTCTAATTCCTCTTTGACTTTGGTGATATGCTGCTGGGTTTCCTCTTTTTCGACGGTGTTGAGGATGTGTTGAGGGTTTGTGCCAACAGGGAAAGCGTCAATTCTCACCAGTTGGCCTTTATACCGGAGTTTGCTGATGACTTCTGGTTCGGCCAAGGCTGTCCCAACGGGGGTAATATGTTCGGGAACGTCGGATTTTTCTACGACTTCCACTTCCCGTAAACTGCGGGCCACATTGACGAAGTTTTCGGAGTAGCGAGGGATATGGAAACCAACTACATCACAACAAAGTAAACTATCAACAATGGCTTCTCGCCAAGGCAAAATATTGAAAATATCTACACTGGGGAAGGGGGTATGGTGGAAGAAGGCAATCCGCGCATTGGGTTTTTGTTGACGGATGTAATAGGGGACTAACCACAGGTTGTAGTCGTGAACCCAGATTAACGCATCATCGGCGGCTTCTTCGCAGGCCGTTTCTGCAAACATCCGGTTAATTTCTTGAAAGTTGGCCCAGTCGGAACTTTCGTAGGTGAAATGATAGGGGAAGGAGTGGAGAATGGGCCAGAAGGCTTCTTTGGAGGTAATGTGGTAGAAGTGCTTCACTTGGTCGGCACTGAGGGGAATACGGCAAACGTCGTATTTTGCTTCCCCTTCGATGCTGACTTTCTTTTCAAAGTTGGCTTTTTGTTTCTGGTTTACTTGTTTCCAAGCGATCCAAGTCCCACTTTCAGAGGTTTCAAAGAAACTTTTTAGGGTGGGGACAATGCCGTTGGGACTTTTTTTTGGTAGATAACGAGTTACCCCATTTTCGACTACTTCGTCGTAGGGTTCTCGGTGGTAAAGGATAACGAGATCGGATTTCATGGTGTGTTACTGGTAATGTTTGCTTTACTTCTCAAGTCGTGACGGGATTTCAATTCAACACTTTTGGGGATGAATCTCGCTTACCGTCGGACTGATGGACAATTCTGGTTTACTCGATTTAATTTGACAATTTGCCTAAATATACGCAATTCTATCGCTTTACAGGGATAGTGGGATAGGAAGTCTTGGGGGAAGTCTTCTTTGGGTGAGATAAGCAGGTCTCAATCTAGATTGGGACTCCTAGAGAAATGATAATAATACAACTCAGGTGAGATATACGGCAATTTTTTGAGCGTTACGGCTCTCTGTTGAGTACGCTCAGGCTTTTTTTTGTACGATACCGAATAATGGCAAAAATCCCAACTCTGTTGGAGATTTTTAAGCTCTAAAGGGCTTATTAATGGGAAAAATCCCAACTCTGTTGGAGTTTTGTAAGCTCTAAAGGGCTTATTATGAGCCTGTAATGGGGAATGGGTCTCCCAAATATTCGCTCTCGTTGTGAAGTTTTTGGTGCGTTACGCTGTCGCGCTTCGCACCCTACTGGCTGGTAATGGTTTACTGGTAACAGTTTACTGCTCTAAAGAACGGCGGACTTGTTGGGGGGGAACTAGGGTGTTGGCGCAGAGGAGGCCGGAGGCGGCTACGGCGGGGACTCCAATGCCGGGTAGGGTGCTGTCTCCGACTCGATAGAGGCCGGAGATGGGGGTGAAACAATTGGGGAACATTCCTTGGTTGGCGGGAATGGCTGCACCGTAAGTGCCTTGGTAGCGGTGGAGGAAGCGTTCGTGGGTGAGGGGGGTGCCGATGAGTTCGATTTTGATGCGTTGACGAATGTCGGGGATGATTTTTTCGAGGGCTTGATATAGGGGGCGCACTCTGGCTTTCTTTTTGGCTTGATAGCGGGCATCTCGTTGCCATCCTTGATAGGGTTCTAGGGTGTAGGCGTGAACGGTATGATAACCATGAGGTGCGAGGGTTTTATCCCAGACGGAGGGGATGGAGATCATACAAGTGTTTCCGGGTTTGGTGATGTCCTGCTCTCCGTCTAGGAGGACGACATGATGGCCGGCTAGGTTTTCTAACCCTGTTCCATCAATGCCTAAGTGGAGGTGCATAAAACTTTCTACGGTTGGGGTTTTTAGCTGTTGGGTTTTGTAGCGTTGGGGTAAGTCTTGGGGGTTGAGGAGTTTGCTGTAGGTATCCCAGAGGGTGGCGTTGGAGATGATGATGGGGGCGTTAAGGGTTTCTCCGTGTCGCAGACGAACGCCTTTGACTTGGCCAGACTCGACTAAGATTTTCTCGACGGGGGAGCATAACCGTAGTTCTCCTCCCCACCGTTGTAAGCCTCGGATGAGGGCTTGGGCGATGGCCCCACTCCCCCCTACAGGATATTCTACTGGCGTTCGAGACCGTTCCCCTAACATGAAGGCGACTTCTGGGGCGATTGTTCCGTTGGCGTTTAGGCCGGATAATAAGAAGCATTCTATGTCAATTAATCGTTTCACCCAGGGGTCTTGAATGGTTTTCTCTACGATATCTCCTACTGAAGATTGTATTAAGGGGAGTTGGGCTAGAATTTGCCCTAATTTTGCCCAATACTGTTGTAGGAATATGGGGAGCATTTGCCAATCAGACCGTAGTTCTGTTATGGGCATATCTTTTAAGGCTGTATAGAGGGATAATAGACGGTGGGTGAAGGTTTTTAATTCTTTTGCGCCTTGGGGGGTAAACTGGGCTACGGCTTGCTGATATTGTTCTAAATTACAATGAATGGGCATTGTCCCTTCGGGGAAATGATAATATCCCAAGGGGTCGTAGGGGACGGTTTTCAGGGATTCTCCTAAACGGTCTAGGACTAATTTGAGGGGGTTTAAACTGTGGCTATGGGGACCGATTCCACAATAAAAGGATGCGCCGGAGTCAAAATGAAAGCCTCGAAAGTCAAAGCTATGGACTGCTCCGCCGGGGATGCTGTGGCTTTCTACAATTAACACTTTTTTGCCGTAGCGGGCGAGTAATGCGCCTGCGGTGAGTCCACCTACTCCACTCCCAATGACGATGGCATCTACCATAGGATTTGAACTCCTAAAAATTTACTTTTCATCTTGCCATCTTCTTTGCTCTTGACCAAGATTTAATGTTTTTTAATTAAAAGTGCGATCGCGCTTCCCCTAACCCTGTTATAATGGGAACTCCAGTCAAAAGACCGCAATCCCGACCGATTTACCGGACATAATAACCCGGGATTGAACAACAGGGACATTACGCCAACGCACGAGACAGCAAAATCTTATGGTTCAAACGACCGCCAACCCAAACAAAAAACTCTCCAAACTCGAAGGCATTAAAGAACGGAGTAACTATCTCCGCGAACCTCTGGCCAGTGAACTCCTCGAAGATACAGACCACTTTAGTGGTGATGCGGTACAAATTCTCAAGTTCCACGGGTCCTATCAACAGGACAACCGAGACAACCGGGTGAAGGGACAGGGCAAAGATTATCAGATGATGCTCCGCACCCGAAACCCCGGAGGTTATATTCCGCCCTCCTTATATCTCACCCTTGACCGTTTATCCTCCAACTACGGGAATAATACCTTGCGCGTCACCACTCGCCAAGGCTATCAACTCCACGGCATTCTCAAGAAAAACTTAAAAGCCACTATCAGTGATATTGTACGGAATATGGGGTCAACCTTGGGCGCGTGTGGTGACTTAAACCGTAATGTGATGGCCCCACCGGCCCCCTACAAAAACCGTAAACCCTATCAACTGGCTTGGGAATATGCGGATTATATTGCAGACCTCCTTACCCCGCAAACGGGAGCCTATTATGAAATTTGGCTTGATGGAGAAAAGGCCATTAGTGGGGAAGAAAACCCAGAGGTGAAGGCCGCAAGACAGCGTAATGGCAATGGGACGGTATTCCATGATCAAGAAGAACCCATCTATGGGGTTCATTATATGCCTCGGAAGTTTAAGTGCAGTGTGACTGTACCGGGGGATAATTCTGTTGATCTTTATACTCAAGATGTGAGTTTAGTGGTCATTACGGATGAAAATGAGGAACTGCAAGGGTTTAATGTCTATGCCGGAGGGGGTATGGGACGCACCCATAATAAAGAGGAAACCTTTGCGCGGATGGCCGATGAAATTTGTTATGTGGCCAAGGAAGATGTCTATGACCTGCTCAAGGCTATTGTAGCAACGCAACGGGATTATGGCGATCGCGTGCAACGTCGTCACGCCCGCATGAAATATTTAATCTACGACTGGGGAGTAGAGAAATTTAAAGCCAAACTGGTGGAATATTTCGGCAAACCCCTCGAACCCTTCCAACCCCTACCCCCGTGGAAATATGAGGATTATCTCGGCTGGCATGAACAAGGGGACGGTAAGCTATTTTTAGGCGTTTCCGTAGAAAATGGCCGGGTGAAAGATGAGGGGAAATTCCGCCTCAAAACTGCCCTGCGGGAGGTGGTGGAACAGTTCCAAGTTCCCATGCGTCTCACCCCCAACCACAATATTATCCTCTACGAAATTGACCCCAGCCACAAAGCGGCGATTAATAATATTTTGGCCGAAAATGGGATACAAACAGACCCCAATCAAATTAACCCGCTTACTCGCTATTCTATGGCTTGTCCGGCGTTACCCACTTGTGGGTTAGCCATTACGGAGTCGGAACGGGCATTACCGGGGATTGTAGAACGGATTGAGGCATTATTGAAGAAATTAGGCATGGAAGACGAGCATTTTGTCATTCGGATGACCGGATGCCCCAATGGTTGTGCGCGGCCTTATATGGCAGAATTAGGCTTTGTGGGCAGTGCGCCTGGGAAGTATCAAGTTTGGTTAGGGGGAAGTCCTGATCAAACTCAGTTAGCCCGTCCTATTGTAGAACGACTCCCGGAAGAAGAAATTGAGAAGTTTCTTGAGCCGATTTTGGTTTATTTTAAGCAATATCGGCAAATGGGGGAAAGTTTTGGGGTATTCTGCGATCGCGTGGGGTTTGATGCCTTACAAGAATTTGCCTCTACTTATACCCCCCAAGAGGCCGTCCGCAAAGGCCGCAAAATTCGCTATCGGGTAGGGGTTCACGATGATGTCTATGAACGTCTCAAAACCACTGCGAAAGAACAGAATAAGTCTATGACTCAGTTAGTGGGAGAAGCATTAGACGCATATTTGCGCTAATTCTCGCCCATCATCATACTTTTCTTGTCCTTTTCCATTATCTTTTCATCTCCCCAACTTGGGGAGATTTTTTATTACTAATACACATTTCGTGCTATTTGTCAATTGTTTTTTCAAAATAGAAAAATAGAGCTTTTCTAGGCTTAGTGTTTTCCAGTTTTTCTTTTTCCTCAATTTTTATAACTGCTGAGAGATTTTATGATATAAAAAATAGTCAAGGACTATAGCATTTTCGCGCTGAGATGCAAAACCCAATGAGGTTTTACCCTAACACCCAAAATTCCTGTATGACTGACCCTTTCCAGTTCCGGAGTTCTCTATTTTTTTTCTAAACAAATCAGTTGACAACTCAAATAAAAACGCTATAGATAACAATCCAGATCAACAGATAGAGAATCACCCAAAAACACCCTATGAACAAAACAGAGATTATCCAAAAATTAAATTTAACCCAGCATATTGAAGGGGGTTACTTTGCAGAAACCCATCGGAGTCTGCAAGAGATGAGAACGCAACGAGACGGGGAAAAACGTTCGGTTCTCACCTCTATATTTTACCTATTAACCGATGATAGTCCTATTGACTATTTTCATAAAAATAAGTCGGATATTGTCCATTATTTTCATACTGGTTGGTCAATTACCTATTTAATTCTTCATCCCAATGGACGTTTAGAGAAACAAAAATTGGGGTCTAATTTAGCGGCTGGAGAGGTGTTACAATTAGTGGTAAAAGGGGGGTGTTGGAAAACAGCGATTTTAGAGGAGGGAGAATATGGGTTACTCGGTGAGTCTGTGTCCCCTGGTTTTGACTTTCGAGATATGCAAATTGCTGATGAGAGTTTACTCTATGAATTCCCCCATCTTCAAGCAGAAATTAAACCCTATATCCAACCGAGTTATGTGGTATAATCTACCTTGGCCTTGGGTTAGAAACCCAAGTAATAGCTAAAACCCGTTAAAAACGGGTTAAGAGGCTTTAAGTTACAGTTAGATTTACCCTGGCCTTGGGTTAGAAACCCAAGGCTAATAGCTAAAACCCGTTAAAAACGGGTTAAGAGGGTTTACATTACAGGTTAGTGTTATGAGAAGCTATTTTAGAGCTTACCAGAAACCAATTAACAATATTTGAAAGCTGACCAAATTGAGTAATTGAGTAATTGAGTAATTGAGTAATTGTCATTTAGGGTTAACCTCTAGTAGGCGATTTACTTGACTTTTTTGGACATTAGGCTACAAAGCCCTACTTATACCCCTCCTAGAGTTTTCTGGCCCGTGCCGGATGAACAGGTTTCAAAGGTGTTTGATTTTGGGCAGGTTTATGAGAAATGCGTAATTGCACATGATTGTAAGGGCTTCTTCAGCCACTCAGTTAAACTGTAAGGTTTGCCTCGACAAACTTCAAAGGGCTTTTTACGTCTGTAACACTACCTCCACTCATCGTTGGTGTTTTGTTTAATTACAGACCACAG
>NZ_JAQMSD010000181.1 GCF_028330525.1 Spirulina sp. CS-785/01 | reverse complement strand
GGGTTATCGGGGGAGGTATCACCACCGACGAGGGGGAGAAGGTTAAGGGAGGTGGGGGGGAAAAGAGGGGTTCAGGAGTCGCTTCTGGGGTGGGGGAAGGACTTGGTTGAGGTGAGGGTGAGGGTGAGGGTGATGTAACAACAGGACTGGGAGGGGGAAGTTGGCTAATTTTTACTGTTTCTTCCTCCTCCTCTGCTTCTGCTTCGGGTTGAGGGGGGTCATTGCTTATGGGAAGATACAGCAATACCCCATGGAGTCCCAGAGACGCGAGTAAAAAGGGACGAAAGAGTTTCGGAAACGGGTTTAAAGGGGGTTTGCGAATAGACTGAGGCATGGGGTTAGCCAATAAGCGCGATCGCAATATTAAGACGCTGAAACATTTAAGATTGTTTCTCTCTCTAGTATAGCGCGAGGGCAAACAGCCCCTCATCAGAGACTCCCAAACTCCAGAGTCAGGTTAACCCTAACGCTTGCCGAGTCCCTGGACCCGCAATACCATCCACCACTAACCCCCAGCGTTGTTGAAACTCCTTCACCGCTTGTTCAGTATTAGGTCCAAACACCCCATCAGTCCCCACGCGAATACCGACCTCGCGCAAGGCCCCTTGTAACTCCCGCACATCATTGCCCCGCAGGGGTGGATTTTCCAGTTTGAGAAGACGAGAGGGGGTTGTCACCGTAGAAGGGGGGTTGGGTTCAGAGGTGCTGTCCTCAATGCCTAATGTTGCACGAGTAGAGTCCCCTACAATACCATCAGCCATTAACCCATTTTTAGCTTGAAACTCCGCTAATTGTTTCGCCGTCCCCGGCCCATAAACCCCATCAACCTCCACGCTAAACCCGGCCTGTTGTAAGGCATTTTGCACCCAGCGGACATCCTCCCCTTGTAAATAGGGAGTTTCCAACTTGAGCAACCGTTCTGGGGCAATGAGGGCTGATGCTCGCACCGCAGGTTGTAAGGCATCTTGGTCAATGCGGACCCCTCGCACAAAAAACGGGGGGGTTAAATGCCATTTATTGTCCGCAATGAGGGCTTTAAACGCATCCATACGATATACCGTTTTGCGGAGGAGTCGGATGCTGTGATGGGCTAACCAATTGCGGCGGGTATCCACATAGCGTGTAATCCAAGTATGCTCACCGAGGGAACTGAGGGGCCCATAACTGCGGTTCGTGCGATCGCGGATTAAATGCCAAGACCCATGAATCCGCCCATCATACACCACCGCCATCCCCAACGGCGTTTTCACCCCAATATACTCCCCACTGCGGAGAGTGGGTTGCCAGTACACGCGGTCAAAAAACGCATCCTGCACCTCCCACATCACCGGGTCCTGGCCCGCATCTTCTAAAAGTTGTCGTAACCGATGATCCTGATTTAACCCCGAAGACCGCCGCTCCAAATCCGCCAAATAGGGTCGCAACTCCGCCCCATAGGCCGCCCCAGGGGCCGCCACATAGGCTTTAATCAACAAAAACAAATTGCCACTATAGAGGGTGGTTTGCGATCGGCCATAAGTCAACCCCCCTGGATCAGAGGGAATATAGGTCACTTGTCCATACTCCCCCTGAACCTTCCCCGTCTCAAACAAATTCACAATCCCTTGAGCGGCCTTTTTTTCCAACTCCGACACCATCATTACACCTCCCACAAGCTGAAATTAAGGAACAATCAACACCGGACAGGGAGACAAATTAATCACCCGGTTCGTCACACTCTCCGCAACCCCTTCCTGGGTTAACCCACTACCACTAGACCCCATAATAATTAAATTGGCATCCAACTCATCGGCCACATCACAAATAGTAAACGAAGGCATCCCCTCCCGTTCAATCACCTCCACCTCAATCCCTTTCTCCGTAAACATCGTCTTCGCACCTTGCAACAGACGTTCCACGGCCTCCACCGAAGTCATCCCGTCTGGGGCTTGTGCTTGCGTTTCCTGTTCCTGTTCTGGGGCCTCCACCACAGACAGCAACACTAAGCGGCTATTGTACTTTTGGACAATTTCCACCACCATATCCATAGCTCCCCGTGCTTCACGGGATAAATCAATGGGAAATAAAACAGTTTTAAACATAGGACGTATCTCCAGTAACACCCACTCCGGTACAATCAGCTAGGGAGTGATCCCCTAATTTAAGACACATCTCTAGCATAGAACGCAATCTAGGAGGATATTCACATGACGAAAAAAAGTGTAGCAAATCTATCAGAAGCTGATCTAGCCGGAAAGCGTGTTTTAGTACGGGCTGACTTCAATGTCCCCTTAGACGACAACAGCAACATTGCCGATGATACGCGCATTCGTGCTGCTTTGCCCACCATTCAAGATTTAACCAGCAAAGGGGCCAAAGTGTTGCTCTCCAGCCACATGGGACGGCCCAAAGGGCAAGTGAAAGAGCGTCTCCGCTTAACCCCCGTAGCCCAACGGTTATCGGAGTTACTCGGTAAAGAGGTTAAAAAATGTGACGATTGTATTGGCGATGCCGTTTCTAGCGTGGTCAGTGGCATGAATAACGGCGATGTCGCCTTATTAGAAAACGTCCGCTTCTATGCCGAAGAAGAAGCCAATGACCCCGCCTTTGCGGAGAAATTAGCCGCCAATGCCGATCTGTATGTCAACGATGCCTTTGGGACGGCACACCGGGCCCATGCGTCCACCGAAGGTGTAACTAAATACCTCCATCCCAGTGTAGGCGGTTATTTAATTCAAAAAGAATTAGATTACCTGCAAAACGCCATCAATAACCCCCAACGGCCTTTAGCCTCCATTATTGGGGGGTCGAAAGTCTCCAGTAAAATTGGGGTCATCGAAACCCTGTTGGAAAAATGCGACAAATTGATCATCGGTGGGGGGATGGTCTTCACCTTCTTTAAAGCCCGTGGTCTCTCTGTTGGGGATTCTTTGGTGGAGGAAGATAAACTCGACTTGGCCAAGTCCTTAGAAGCTAAAGCCAAGGAAAAAGGCGTACAATTGCTGTTACCCACTGATGTGATTGTGGCCGATAAATTTGCCGCCGATGCCAATACTCAGACGGTGAGTGTGGAAAATATTCCCGATGGTTGGATGGGGTTAGATATTGGCCCCGACACCGTGAAAACGTTCCAAGGGGCTTTAGCCGACTGTCAAGGAGTCCTCTGGAATGGTCCGATGGGGGTGTTTGAGTTTGAGAAATTCTCTAAAGGAACAGAGGCCATTGCCCGGACTCTGGCGGATTTAACCGGAAAAGGAGCGACCACGATTATTGGTGGGGGAGACTCTGTTGCTGCTGTGGAAAAAGTTGGGGTGGCGAGTCAAATGAGCCATATCTCGACTGGCGGTGGTGCAAGTTTAGAGTTACTCGAAGGCAAAACGTTACCCGGTATTGCGGCGTTAGATGATGCTTAATTAAACTCTCCTGTGGGGGCATTTTGCCCCCCTTTTGGGGTGGGTGATGGGGGAGATGGAGGTGATGAGGGTGATGGGGGTGATGGGGGTGAAATTTGGTTTATCGCACTGTTGTTTAACTCGATGCTTCTGATGCTCTCATATTGATCATTTTTACTTGGCGATTGGTAATTGGTGATGGGGGATTACTTTAATTTATTTTGTTTACTTATTTTTTATTGGCTTTTAGATTAAAGGTTTGTATTAAATGGCGAGTTTTACAAAAATTAACCAAAAAAAAGTCCAGATCAGAGGAACGAAATTGCGGCGTTTGGTACAATAAAGGCCCCTTGACAAAAAATTAAAATCCAAAGGCGTATTCTGTCTAATTTGCATTTAACCCACCTCAAATTCCCATTCTTCCGTGCTTTCTTCCCAAAAAGGGGGACATTTTTAGGGTTGGCGATGCACAATTTTTTCTTTCTCTACTGTCTAGTAATTTGACAAATATTCTTTTTTGTGGTATAAAATTAGGTTTCAATCCAAGGCTAATAGCTTAAACCTGTTAAAAACGGGTTGAATAGACCAACGAAACCATTAAAATGGGTTAGGAGGGTCGGAAGTCCTAAAGGGCTTACTACGAACGAATTAATTCTCAACTATAAACTGCTCTAGAGCAGTTTTCAAACGAGTGGCCTCTATTTCTAAACTAGCCATGCGACTATTGACAAAGCGTAAATCGCCGGACTTAGCGGCTTTTTCTAGTTCTAAGGCTAGGGTTTGGACGGCTTCCCCGCCTACATTGGCGGCAGCCCCTTTGAGTCCGTGAATAGTCCGGGCGACCTCTTGGGCGTTATCCGCTTGTAAAGATTGTTGAATCTGGGCCATCATGTCGGCGAGGTCATCTAAGAAAAACTGGGCAATGGCTCTCGCTAACTCCTCATCATGGGCGCAACGGGAGAATAAATCCTGCTTATTCAACGCCGATGACTCTGGGGAGGTTTCTTCCTCGGTGACGGGGTTAACCTCCTCTGCTTTTTCGTCCGACAAGAGCCATTTTTCGAGGATTTCGGCTAAGGTTTGGGGGTGAATGGGTTTGGGGATATAATCGCTCATTCCGGCGGCTAAACAGGCTTCTCTATCCCCTTTCATGGCGTTGGCCGTCATGGCAATAATGGGGATATCTCGATTACGATCGCCCGCTTTCCCTTGGCGAATTTGCTGACTCGCTTCATAGCCGTCCATTTCCGGCATTAAACAATCCATTAATACCAAAGTATAGGGATGATTGGTCGGAGCGTGTTCTAGAATATACAGGGCTTCCCGACCATGAAAGGCCAAATCTACCTCTAACCCCAACTTTTTCAATAACCCTTGCACCACCTTTTGATTCACTTGATTATCTTCTACGAGTAACAAGCGAGTGGGAGTTGGCCAGTGGGGAGTTTGAGCAGTTTTCAAGCGAGTGGCAGACTGTAAGGATTGGACATAAGGGGCCGTGATGAGAGGAGAGGCATTTCGTAACGCACTTCCCCCCTCAGTAACAATGGCTAAGGCATTATAGAGATTAGACGGGGTAACAGGTTTGGTGAAATAGGCACTAAAGCCCAAATCTGCAAACACTTGAGCATCCCCCCGACTGCCGATAGAAGTCATCATCACCAAGGGCATGGCTTGAAACTGTTGCTCTGCCTTGAGACGTTGGCCCAATTCTGCCCCATCCATCTCCGGCATCTGCATATCTAATAAGGCAATATCAAAGGGCGGTTGATTGGGGTTACGCTGGACTGCCGTTTCGCATAAACTCAAGGCTGCGGGGCCATTGGCTGCTGTGACAACTTTTACCCCCCAATGGCCCAACTGGCCCGATAACACCTCTCGATTGGTTTCATTGTCATCTACCACCAAAACCCGTAAATGGTTTAACTCCACGGAGGGTAACGTTTGGGGGAGAGTCTGACTAGGTTGGAAACGGAGGGTAAATTCAAAACAACTGCCTTGGCCGTATTCACTCTCAACGCGAATATTGCCTCCCATTAATTCACAGAGTTTTTGGGTAATGGCTAACCCTAACCCTGTGCCACCGTATTGGCGGGTGGTTTTGGCATGGACTTGGGTGAAGGAGTCAAAGAGACTGGCTAACTTATCTTCAGGAATGCCAATTCCGGTATCACTAATGCTTCCGGTAAACAAGAAGTCTTCGCCGTCTTCTTCTAGGGTACATTGAATCACAATTTCCCCGTCTTCAGTAAATTTGAGGGCATTGCCCACTAAGTTGGTCAAAATTTGCCGCAACCGGCCTGGGTCCCCTTTTACCCCGACTTGTGGCATACCTCGGACATCGAGGATTAATTCTATATTTTTTTCTTGGGCTTTGAAGGCCATGGCTTGGACAAATTCGCCTAACTGTTGGCGGAGATCAAAGTCAAGATATTCTAATTCCAGTTTTCCGGCATCGACTTTGGAGAAGTCGAGAATGTCGTTAATGAGGGTTAAGAGAGATTCAGCACTGGATTGGGCGATATGAGCTTGCGATCGCTGTTCTTCAGTTAATTCGGTACTCTGTAATAGGTTCAACATCCCCAACACGCCATTCATGGGGGTGCGAATTTCGTGACTCATATTCGCCAAAAAGATGCTTTTCGCTCGGGCCGCAGCTTCGGCGGCATTTTTGGCGGTAATTAACTCTTGTTCGGTTTGTTTTTGGGCGGTGATATCTCGACAGACACAAATAATTAAGCCATCGTCGGTGAGGGTGAGGGAGAGTCCTTCAATAAAGGTCGTTCCATCTTTGCGAGTGGCGATCGCTTCCCCTTGCCAGGACTGATCGCGCTGTAAAATGGGGAAGACTTCTTGTGCAAAGCGTTGCAATTCCGCTTCTGAATAGAGCATTTGCCAAGACTGCCCTAAAAAGTCCTCGGCTGTCTCATAGCCAAACAAGGCACAATGGGCTTGATTGACATAGATATAACGCTCCTCTTGTAAAATGGCAATGCCATCAATGGCTGCTTCTATAGTGGTCAATAACTGTTTTCTGGTGGTTTCGGCTAATTTGCGATCGGTGATATCCTGTAAGATGCCCACCATGCCCATTACCTGTTCTTGGGTATCTCGGAGAGGGGCTTTGTGGGTTTCAATCCAGCGTTGTTCTCCATTGGGCAAAATAAAGATTTCTTCTCGATCTAGTTGAGCTTCTCCGGTTTCCATAACTTCTTGGTCGCCGGCCTGACAGTTTTTCACTTCTGCTTCGGTAAGGGGGAGGTCCCAGTCGGTTTTCCCGATAATCTCGTTGGTGGAGTTTAAGTTCACCCATTCGGCAAACTCCCGGTTACAGCCGAAAAAGGCCGATTCTCGATTTTTCCAAAAGACGGGGAGAGGGATGGTATCGAGAATGGTTTGAATAAACTGTTGGGAGTCTTTGAGGGCGTTTTCGGTTTCGATGCGATCGCTGATATCTTCAACAATTCCTTCCATCGCCAGTAAATTCCCCACTTCGTCCTTCACGGGATGTTGAGAGACTTGTATGGTGCGCAGACTGCCATCAGGATGCCAAAACCGCATCTCAAACTGTTGTAAATCAACGGGATTCTCTATAGCTTCCTGCAAGGCCGATTGGCCAGTCGTAATGGAGTCGGGCAACCAATCAATACTTTCTGCCCAAGAAGTCCCTAAAATGTCCTTTTTCTGAAGACCAAAGACGGATTCTATCCCCTCACTCACATAGCTTAAAATGCCGGATGTTCCGGTATGGCTAAAGACCACAAATTTGTCCCCAATATCATTCACCAGTCGCTGAAACTGGGTTTTGCTTTCCCGTAAATCTTCTTCAACGGCTTTACGTTGGGTAATATCAATGTGACAGCCAATCATCCGTAAGGGGTTGCCCTCGTCATCCCATTCAATGACTTTCCCCGAACAAATAACCCAAACCGTTGAACCGTCTTTGTGCTGATAGCGAATTTCGTTGTAGTAGGGGACTTGGCCGCGACTTTCTACATGGCGATGAAAATTGTCAAAGACTTTGGGTAAATCTTCGGGAAAGATCAGATTTTGCCAAGTTTCGGGGGTGTTGGGCAGTTCGTGATCTTCGTAGCCGAACATTTTTTTAAAGCTGGGGCTGAGATATTCTTGCTGATTGGCGATATCCCAATCCCAATACCCGGCGAGGGTGACTTCTAAGATTTGTTCGAGAAGGGTTAATTCCTGTTGGGTTTGGGTGGCTTTGAGTCGTTCCGTTTCGGCGGCTTGCCGTTCGCTAATATCTGTTACTGTTCCCACATAGCCAATGATTTGTCCCTCTGGGCTTCGTTCTGTCACCGCTTGCGCATCTACCCAGTTGACTGTCCCATCGGGGGGTTGAAAGCGAAATTCTCCTTGATAGGGGCGATTCTCTTGGGTGGCCTGATACCACCCGGCGATGACTTCCTGCCGATCTTCGGGGTGTAGGACTTGTTGCCACCCATCTCCTAAGACTTCTTCTAGGCTACGTCCGGCCAGTTTACACCAGTAATCATTGACATAGAGACATTTTCCTTGGGCATCGGTGCGAAAAATGCCCACGGGGACGGCGGCCACTAGGTTGGCGTAATTCTGTTGACTGGTGAGAAGTTCAGTTTCTGCGGTCTGTCTTGCTTGAAGTTCGGCTTGCAATTTTTGGTGGGTGGTGGTTTGTTGGATGGCTATGGCCAGTTGTAGGGCAATTTCTTGCAAGAGGGCGATTTCTTCGGGTTGCCATTGACGCACTTGTTCACAGTGATGACTGATTAATAATCCCCATAATTCCCCCTCTCGGTACAGGGGAACTGTTAGACTGGCTTGGACTTGATATTGGGCGAGGAGTTGGCGATGACAGGGGGTGTAGTGACTGTCTTCGACGTTATTGACGATGATGACTTGTTCTTGCTGGTAGAGAAGGCTGGTTTGTTGTTGAAAGCAGGTATCTGTAATTTGATTCCCTAAGCTAGACTGCCAGGGGGGAGTTACGGATTCGGCGATAATTGTGCCACTGTAGTCTGGGTGAAATTGAAAGATAATTACGCGATCGCAGTTTAACACCTGTCGCACCTGTTCTACGGTGGTGTCTAAAATGGTCTCTAGATTCAGAGAGGAACGAATGTGCGTGCCTAACTCGGTGAGGAGTTTTTCCCGTTGGGCCTGTAGTTGTAAGGCCGCGGTACGTTTCTCGACTTCTTGTTCTAATTCCTTGGCCCGATTTTCCAGTAAGGCGACTTTTTCCGCCTCTAAACGGCTAACTTTTTCTTCTAAGACTTTGGTTAAATTATATAGTTCGAGGGGATTGAGGACTTGGAGTAAGTTGGTTTGGGTGATAATTCCCCGTAACTCCCCTTGCTTGTCTGTCACCACAATGCGACGGATGAAACGCTGTTCCATAACCTGCTGGACTGTCCAGAGGGAGTCGCTGGGGTGAACAGTCAACAGGGGGGTACTCATGACGGCCTCAGCCTTACACTGTTCAAGATTTAAGCCTAACACTTGACATTGGACTAAATCCCGTTCGGTGAGAATTCCGAGGGGTTTGGGGGGGGAGGTTGTCTCGTTCGGGCTGACAATGACCACTGAACTAATGTTGTGATGGGCCATTTGTTGGGCAATGGTTAAGAGGGAGTCTTGGGGAGTGGCACAGACAACTTGGTCTGTCATCACTTCTGACACTAGACGTAAGCGCAATAGGTCGATGGGGCGGCAACTTTGTCGTAAACTTTCTTGTGTGACCAGTCCTAGGAGTTGCTGTTGCCCATTGACCAAGGGTAAATGGCGAAT
The DNA here is from genome assembly GCF_028330525.1 of Spirulina sp. CS-785/01. Classification (GTDB taxonomy): domain Bacteria; phylum Cyanobacteriota; class Cyanobacteriia; order Cyanobacteriales; family Spirulinaceae; genus JAQMSD01. Next base: position 2,887 of record NZ_JAQMSD010000181.1, on the reverse strand, counting down.
CTGATACTGTTGAAATACATTTAAGACGGTAGAGAAGTCTCTAAATTCTGATTCTTGTAATGTCCGAATGGGGTGGGTCATTACGTCACCTACCGATAACCCATCGAGGGATTGCTGCTGGGCCGTCAAGCGAACCACATCCCGTTCGGTGAGAATGCCTAAGATGTTTCGATTCTCCATGACTAGGACACAACTGGCCCCACTGCTTGGTATGCTTGGGCTTGGGTTCAGATCGGCGCGGGATGGCTTTCTCTGAGCGGATTGTACACCATTCATTTGTACACCATTCATTTGCGCGATCGCGTCTATTACCCTCGTTTCTGGTGATACAATTAAGGGATTCCGAATGATCGCAGTTTGTAATTCCGATAGAGAGAAAGACATAACAGCCAGCCCAAGCGTTGATAAACTTACTATTTTCTATTATTCCGTATTTATTTCCCTGATGAATTAATTGTTAAAAAAAAGATAATTGTTTATACTCATAAATTCGAGTTTCTTTACATTGTCTATTGGTTGACCGGATTAAAATAAATTGGGAGGAGTCGATTTTTGACAATAATAGTCAATAGTCATTTTATGCCTTGGGTTAAAACCCAAGGCTAATAACTGAAACCCGTTAAAACGGGTTGATCAACACCAGCATTCAACCAGAGCGCAAAAGCGCGTTTCTCCTGCGCGGACCCTCACGGGAACAGAGGAATAAAAGCAACCCTTGGGATGGCAGCGTTTTAAGAGTCGCGGCTGACAACAGATGGCTAAATGCTTACCATAACGCTAGACTTCTACCTGTTCTCCCTCACCGATTTCACTACGGACTTCATAGAAAGAAGAATGAGGAGCAGAGTCAAATAAATGAGACATTTCTGCCAGTAATGCTTCATGAAGGGAGTTGCGATTCGCTTCCATATCTTCTATATTATCCCAAAAAATAATCGCAATGCCTTTATCAGTTCCCGGTTCTTGTAGCAAATAAGCCCCTTTAAACCCCTGTTTATAGGTTGAAACCGCCTTCACAAAGAGACGTTCCGCTTCATCAAATTTACCAGGCTTAAACTCACCAATGGCAACATAAGCATATTTGTGGCGTAGAAAGTCAAGAAATTCAGACATATTAAGCAATTCTCCATAAATTACCTAATTCTAGTGTTGCACTTTCTCTAGGACTTCCACCAAAATCTTTACAGGACTTGAAGAAACGGGCCAAACTTGCCCCGTCCTAGATCATACAATGGAGTTTTGCTGACTTCCCCAGAGAAACATGGCTTTTGGTCTCATTACAGGTGCAACCTATCCGTTGCGGTCTCTCAATGCGTTTCGTCAATCCCCCCGCTTACTCAAGTTTGTCATCATTCCCATTGGGGTAAACTTTATGATTGCGGTGGTCCTCTATGTTAGTTTACTCTTTCCCGCTTGGAATAGTATCGACGCTTTAACCCTACGGTTGGATACTTGGGTGGATCAGCAAATCGCCGATTTGCCCCAATGGTTGGGGGTGTTAGATTATTTGATTATGGGGGTAGCTTATCTGTTGCGGTTGATTGCAGTCATTGTGCTGTTTTTGGTGACAGGGTTTATCTTGTTGCAGTTTGGCACATTGTTGGGGGCCCCGTGGTATGGGAAACTCTCCGAGGAAATGGAAAAATTTCGCTTAGGAGAAGCGGAAGTGATTGATGTGGGGGTGATTCGGGATATTTGGCGGGCCCTGCTGTTTGAGGTGAAAAAGTTGCTGCTGTGGATTGCGATCGCCATTCCCCTGTTAATTTTAAACTTTATCCCTGCCGTCGGGACTCTGATAACCGCCATTGCTGGAATTGCCCTAACGGCCTTTATTGCCTGTCTGGACTTCCTCGACGGGCCGTCTGAACGTCGTCGCTTTCCCTTCCGCCAAAAAATGGGCATTGTCTTTAAGACCTTACCCGCCAGTGGGAGTTTTAGTCTAGTCTGTTGGGCGTTAATTAGTGTTCCCTTCATTAATTTAATCACCATCCCCCTCTGTGTCGCATCAGGGACCCTGTTTTGGTGCGATCGCGTCCTCCCGAAACTTTCCCCCCAGCAGAGAGGGGAGAGAGAGGGATAAGTTCATTCAGCGAAAATTAAGGGTCTCTCAGCCTCTTTTAACCCTGCCTCGTTACCTTGCAAACAGTGGTCTAGAGAAGCACGGAAACAGATTCACTCGAACGAATGACCCCAGTTTCTTCCTAAAGATACACAAAATCAAAAGGTTAACTAGATCACAATGTAAATAAGTTGAAACACAAGTCAGTTCAACAAACGATAAGGAGGTTTAATTTTATGAAGACGGTCGCACAGAAAGGATTAGCATTGTTGTTAGCATCCGCAGCGATCGCTCCATTCATTACCGCAACTGAATCAGTTAAAGCGGTTGAAGCAGAGAAAACGAAACCTGAAACCTTAAACCCGCAAACCAAAGAACTTCCCATCTATAGAGATGACACCTATCGGGATCCCCATGAAGGGCCCTGGTATGAACGGAATCACGAATACCGTTCTAGTCGTAGCGTAACCAAGAAGTTCTCAGGATTTGAAGATGAAACCTATCCTGAACGCTATGCAGGTTCTTGGTACGACCAGAATAATGAGTATCGTGCCACCAAGGAACTCTCCATCCATAAGGATGACACCTATAGAGACCCCCATGAAGGCCCTTGGTACGAACGGAATCGTGAATAATACGGTTTGCTAACTACTTAAAAAAGCCGAGAGGGGCAACCCCCCTCCGTTTTTTTTTAGGTTAATTTAATTGTAGGTTAATCGTAGGGTGCGTTAACGAAGTGTAACGCACCTGATTAATGTGGATAGATCGTAGGGTGCGTTAACGAAGTGTAACGCACCTGATTAATGTGGATAGATCGTAGGGTGCGTT
>NZ_JAQMSD010000180.1 GCF_028330525.1 Spirulina sp. CS-785/01 | reverse complement strand
GATTGCTCTTTCAACCCGTTTTTAACGGGTTTTAGCTATTAGCCTTGGGTTTTAACCCAAGGCATATTGGTGACTTCTCTTTCAACCCGTTTTTAACGGGTTTTAGCTATTAGCCTTGGGTTTTAACCCAAGGCATATTGGTGACTTCTCTTGTCACCAATGCCCAAGGCATACCCCTAATTCGCAAATACTTCCGCCGCCGCATTTACGCCGGACCCAGGGGTGAAGTTACTGTACCCTAACTCCTTCAGGGTGGCTTCTAATGCTGCAATAACTGTGAGGGTATCCCGTTCACTGATAAATCCTAAGTGACCAATGCGGAAGATTTTTCCTTTCAGGTGGTTTTGTCCCCCGGCTAAGGCAATATTAAATTTCTTGTTCATGGTAGAACGAATTTGCTCCGCTTCTACGGTACTCGGCATCACTGCCGTTACCGCATTACTGGCATTCCCATCGGGGGCAAATGTGGTTAAACCGAGGGCTTTCGCCGCAGCGCGAGTGGCTTGGGTTAACCGTTGGTGACGGGTGAAGATGTTGTCTCGGCCTTCCTCCCGCATCATCCGTAAGGCTTCTAAAAGGCCAAATACGAGGTTAATGGGAGGGGTGAAGGGGGTGGAGTTTTTCTCGGTGGACTTACGATATTTGCCTAAGTCTAAGTAATAGCGGGGTAAGTTCGCTGTTTTGTAGGCTTCCCAGGCTTTGGGACTGACGGCGACAAAACCCAGTCCAGGGGGGATCATGTAGCCTTTTTGGGACCCAGAGGCCACCACATCTAATCCCCACTCGTCAATGGGAACAGAAGTCGCCCCAATACTGGTGACAGCATCCACGATGATCAGGGCTTCTCCGTGATTTTTGACTGCTTTGTTAATACTTTCTAAGTCGTTGAGGACTCCGGTGGAGGTTTCGGAGTGGGTGACGATGACGGCCTTGATCTGTTTTTCGCTGTCGGCTTCTAATTTGGCTTGGAATTCACTGGGATCAAGGGGTTTGCCCCATTCGGCCTCAATTTTTTCGACGTTTAAATCATAGGCTTCGGCGACTTCAGCCCAGCGATCGCCGAATTTACCATTACAACCCACTAAAACGCGATCGCCTTTTTGTAAAAAATTAATAATTCCGGCTTCCATGGCCCCCGTCCCACTGACGGTGAGAGCTTGCACATTATGCTCTGTTTGGTGCAACCAGTTGAGGTGTTCGGTAACTTCTTCTTGAATCTTACTATAATCACCACTCCGGTGTCCGATGGGATGTTTGCCCATGGCTTGCAAGACTCGTGCCGGGACAGGAGTGGGGCCAGGTAAAGTTAAGAGTTGTTTATCTTGCATCGTGCTTTCTCAGTGAGTTGAACCGCATTTAACTATACCAGAGGCTGGCGGCCAAAGCCCCCAACCCCTAGAGTGGATAGAGCATTGTCGCTCGCTCAGAGAGTGGACTAATTCTCAGCTTCTTGTAGCATTTCCGAGAGCAGTTGGGAGTCCACCCCTAAGCTATTTAAAGACCAACGATATTCATAGGGGATATTCCCTTGTTCACACATCGTTTCAATGAGACGCTGTTGGGCAAAGGCTTTCCGCAAGGTGATGATCAGTTGTTGTACTTGTTCCCGTAGGAGGGGATTCTTTTCCACTGCGATGACACTTTGGCGTTCGAGCAATTGCAGGAGCAATTCGTAATGCACTTCAGAAGGAAGAGGTATTGGAGCCATGAACAATATTGCTTCAAAGAGGGGTTTGCTTCTATTTTCCCACAAGATATCTAGGTTGCACGGGGGTTTCCCCAGAAAACTGGGGACTGGGTTCGGGGTTTTTGATACATTTTAAGGGAATAATGCTGTTATTGCGGCTTCGGGATCAGGGTTTCGTAATAATGATTCCCCAATCAACACCGCTTCTGCTCCCCAGTTCTTGACAAAATCCACATCTTGTGCAGTATGTAATCCCGATTCACTGACAACGCAAATTTGCCGATTTTGTAAGGTTTGTTGATAATTTTTGAGTAAAGTTTGGGTGGTTTCTAGGCTAACGGAAAAATCCTCTAAATTCCGGTTATTAATGCCAATTAACTGGACTTCATCTTGTTGTAAGACTCGTTCTAATTCCTCCTGACTATGGACTTCTATTAGGGGAGTCATGCCCAAAGTCCGGATAATTTTAATAAAATAGCGCAAGTCTTGATCACTGAGAATGGCAGCAATGAGGAGGATAGCATCGGCCCCCTGACTGCGGGCCTGATAAATTTGATAGGGATAAATGATGAATTCTTTACACAGGAGGGGTAAGGCCACCGTTTGCCGGACTTTGGCCAAGTTTTCATAACTCCCTTGAAAAAATTTGCTGTCGGTTAAGACAGAAATGCAGCTTGCCCCCGCTTTTTCGTAGGTTTGGGCAATGGTGACGGGATCAAAATCTTCCCGAATGACTCCTTTACTGGGGGAGGCTTTTTTCACTTCGGCAATTAACGCGGGGTTGGTTTTGCCATTTTTCAAGGCCCCTAGGAAGTCTTTGGGGGGAGGGGCCCCTTGGACTTGCCCTTTTAATTGTAACAACGGCAAGCGATCGCGCATCCCGTCCACTTCCGCTTCCTTATGCCAGACAATGCGTTCTAAAATATTACGCGGTTCAGCATCAGGAACAGCGGCCTTATACTGCAAGTGACTAATTTTGACCGCAGGACTCGGATTAATTCGTCGGATTTGCATTTTTGGTAATGGGTAATGGGTAATTGGTGATGGGGGAGTTCACAGTTGACGGTTGAACCACAAAGACACAAAGAACACAAAGGGAAGATGGGGGAGAT
>NZ_JAQMSD010000179.1 GCF_028330525.1 Spirulina sp. CS-785/01 | reverse complement strand
TACTGAGAAGATGTTGTCGTTTCTGTAAAAACTTTAATACTATGAAACGGCTATTCACTCTTTTTATAGATTACAAACTGTTTACCTTGCCTCATCTTAAAAACTACGATGTGTTTTCATATCTCGTTTGAAAATGCTATAGTCCTAAAATCAGTTTAATGAGTAAAGGGTTACAAGATAAAGTACAAATTTCAATTCGGGATAATGGGAATGGAATTCCCTCGGAAAATATTGATAAAATATTTACACCTTTTTTCACCACAAAACCCACAGGAGAGGGGACAGGACTGGGTTTATCCCTAGCCCACGAAACTATTGTTTCCCTCCATCAAGGGGAAGTTACAGTCAATTCTACTCCCCAAGAATACACCGAAATTACAGTTTTTTTGCCCAAGGAAATTTACTTTCAAGAGAGTTCCCAAAACCGCAATTTTGCTTTATAATTGAATTAGAGAATCAGAGGAAACATCAAAGATGACAATATCCAATGTTCAAACTGCTGTTCAAGTCGCTAAACAGTATTTTTTTAGTATTCAACCAGAAATCGGAGAGGATATCAGTGATCTGCGATTAGAAGAAGTTGAGAAAACAGAAGATCGACAATATTGGTTAATTACGTTAGGATATGATCGCCCTCATCAAACTCCTTATAATTCTCTTAATTCTTTGTTGAAGTCATCAGAAACTTTATCAGAAACTTTAAATAAAAAAACTAAAAAACGAGAATATAAAGTAGTAAAAATTGATGCGGACACTGGAGAAGTGGAATCTATAAAAATCCGAGAAATATGAGCAATTACATTAGCTCTTTATTAGTGGAGTATCGTAACCAAGGAATTGTAATTGATACAAATATCTTACTTCTCTGGGTTGTGGGAACAGTGAACCCCAAGCGAATTGAAAAATTCTCTCCGACTGACTGCTTTAATCTTCAAGACTATGAGCTTTTATTACCAATTATTGACTATTTTCAAAAAATCGTTACTACGGCTAATATTTTAACTGAAGTCAATAGCTTTCTTAATAAATTACGAGAACCAGAGCGTTCTCAATCTTTATTAATCTTAGCCAAAGCTACCGAAAATCTTGAGGAAATTTATCTCCCTAGTTCTCAAGTCGTTACCCATCCTAAGTTTACAACCTTTGGGTTAACAGACTCTGGAATTGTTGAAATATCTCGTAATCAATATTTGGTGCTAACGGATGATCTCAAACTTTGGAGTTATTTAAACAATTCTGGAATTGCTGCTATAAATTTTAACCACATTAGAGAATTAGGATGGGCGGTTTAAATATTCTTGACTCTATTGAGATAAACAAAGTTAAAGGTAAGCATTCAGGATTCAGCTTTTGAATGAAAGCGGTAAACATTTATTTCAACCCATAAAGGTAAGAGTCGTAGGCTTTTCTCCACACTTTCAATTCTCAACAAGTCTCTCACTTATTATACCTCCTTTCTCCTGTTTGAGAGACTTCGCCAAAGGAATGTTAGTTTTAAGAGTCGCGGCTAATAGCTGATAGCTGAATACTTACAGTTAAATTAACTAAATTAGCTCTGTAAAATTTAACTTTTTATGCTATAATGAGAGGGCAAAAAAGCAAAGTAACTTTTTCAGCGTAACAACTCTTAACATTGCTCATCATGGCTGCTGATCAATCCCAAAACAAAGCGAAAGCAAAAAACAACGCTCAAAATACCTCAACATTAGAAGAAATTCGCGCTACACGACTAGAGAAAGTTGACCAGTTAAAACAAGAGGGATTGACCCCCTACGCTTATAAATGGGAATTAACCCATCAGGCCGCAGAATTACAAGAAAAATATGCGGATTTAGAACCAGGAGAGGAAGTTGAGACTGAAGTTAAAATTGCAGGTCGAATTATTGCCCGTCGCGTCTTCGGAAAACTGGCCTTTTTTAATCTTCAAGATGAAAGCGGAACAATTCAACTGTACTTGGATAAAAAGCGCATTCAATCGCAAATGCCAGATTTATCTAGTGCCTTTAATATCCTAAAAAAATATACTGATGTGGGGGATATTTTAGGCGCAAAAGGGACAATTAAACGCACGGAAAAAGGAGAATTATCGGTTTATGTGAGTGAATATGCGATTCTCACTAAATCTTTACTACCCCTTCCCGACAAATGGCATGGTTTGACCGACACAGAAAAACGTTATCGTCAGCGTTATGTGGATTTAATTGTCAATCCAGATGTGCGAGAAACCTTCCGTCGTCGCGCAAAAATTACCGCCTCCATTCGTCGTTCTTTAGATGAACAAGATTTTATCGAAATTGAAACTCCCGTTTTGCAAGGGGAAGCAGGGGGAGCAGATGCGCGGCCTTTTGTGACCTATCACAACACCTTGCAGATGGAATTATACCTGCGAATTGCCACAGAATTACATCTGAAACGGTTAATTGTGGGTGGGTTTGAGAAGGTGTTTGAATTGGGGCGCATTTTCCGGAATGAAGGGGTTTCTACGAAGCATAACCCCGAATTTACTTCCATCGAAATCTATCAAGCCTATGCGGATTATTCCGATATGATGGAGTTGACGGAGAATCTGATCGCCACTGCGGCACAGGATGTTTTAGGTACATTAAAATTAATCTATCAAGAGCAAGAAATTGATCTAACTCCACCTTGGCGACGGGTGACAATGCACGAGATTGTTCAAGAAGTGACGGGGTTAGATTTTAATAACTTTGGGACATTTGAGGAGGGCAAAAAAGCCGCAGAGCAAGCGGAAATTGGTGTGCCTCAAGACTGTAAAACGTTGGGTCAATTGCTCAATGAAACCTTTGAGCAAAAAGTGGAAGATACGCTCATTCAACCTACGTTTATTTTAGATTATCCCAAAGAAATTTCTCCTCTGACAAAACCCCATCGCTCTAAACCGGGTTTGGTGGAAAGGTTTGAGTTGTTTATTGTGGGACGAGAAACGGCTAATAGTTTCTCGGAGTTAACTGATCCCATTGATCAACGGGAACGGTTAGAATTACAAGCGGCCAAAAAAGCGGCGGGAGATTTAGAAGCGCAGGGAGTTGATGAAGATTTCTTGGCCGCATTAGAGTATGGAATGCCTCCGACTGGGGGGTTAGGGATTGGCATTGATCGTTTAGTGATGTTGTTAACGAATTCGCCTAGTATTCGGGATGTGATTGCGTTCCCGTTACTCAAAAGTAGTAGTGCGGTTGCCCAGTCCGTTGATTATGATGCGGAAAAAAAAATATTGAACATTGAGTTCAATAATGGCAGTGTGTACTATTATAATGATGTCCCGGAGTCGGTGTATAATGAGTTAAAAAATGCGCCTTCGCTTGGGCAGTATTTTAATCAGTTTATTCGGGATAAGTATGGGTGCGATCGCGTCAAATAACCCCAAGTTCTAGTTGCATTTTAACCCACTTTATGGTAAGCGTCGGGTGGGTTCAGATTCTCCCCACCCAACTCAACTAAATCCTCGGTTTCAAGAATCAGTTCTACACAACGTTACCGTTGTCGCCTAAAAGATCAGATTACTCTACCTTTTCTCCAGACTCTTTCCACCCTTGAAAACTAGGGGGAAATCCGCTTACATTGTCATAACCTAACAACTGTAATGCCATCACCCCCATTCCGGTTCGATATCCCGTGGAACAATAGACAATGACAGGTCGATCTTTAGGGATTTTATCTAAATTCTCAGCTAACTGCCGTAAGGGAATATTCAGGGCTTCTGGAATGTGTCCTGATTCGTATTCTGAGGGTTGACGCACATCAATTAAAACGGCATCCTCCTCTTTGATTTGTGCCTTAATTTTGTCTGTTTTAAACGTTGTATAAAACCCTTGAGGGATGTTTTTTAAAAACTCTGGAACTGGAGAGCTAGAGGTAGCTTGATCAACGGCAGGCATGGAGAGACTATTGCCTAATTCTGCCGCCACTGTGGGGGTAGTGGAGAGGAGGAACGCGAGAAGGCTACTTAGGAGAATTATTAATGGTTTAGGGGAAGGGCTGAAGCCCTTACTACGAACTGTTTGCATTATTTTACTTACTCTTTAGTTGCTAATTCTTTCCACTCTTGGATGTACACGGGAGAAATTGCTAATTTAATCTCGTTCTCGTCTTCTGTCGGTAAGGAAAGCACTAATTCAACTTTAGTGGGTAACTCATCAATGACAGAACTTAGTGCATATTGACCAATATTTCCTTGGGGATCACGGCCTTCTGTAAAGGCTTCTTCAGAAATATCTTCCGCCTGAAAATAATCGCCTTCGGGGGTTTGAATAATTAACGGATGATTGTGTAAAATATTTGCCGTTCCGGGGAAACCAGATAGACGCAATTTTAAATCTTTTGCGCCATCTTCTGTAATACGTTTAAAGGCTATGACTTGCCAAGTATCTTGATATTGATCCTTTAATTTATGGCGGGATTGATACACCATTTGCTCCGCCGATTCCTCCATTTGGGTGATTTCTGCGTGAGCCATTGGGGGTTGTATTGCTCCTCGTCCACCGAAAAGGCCGAATAAGGAGATAACTAGGACACATAACCCAGTTAGAATCTTTTTCAGGGGAAATTTCATCGATATTTGCTCCTTTTTTCAAGATTTTGCAGTTTATCTATCAAGGATTAAACCGTGATCCTAGGTTGCTCTACATCTGTCCTTTGTCTTAGATATAATTTTTCATCTCTTTCTTAAGAGGGATTACAGTATTATGGATATACATTAGACCAGAACTAGAGAGCATAGTTCAACAAAAGAGCCGCGGGACTCCCCCACCTCGGAACAGGTGGGGGAGGAAAGCGGGTGAGTCGATACCGCTTCTCCTGCGGAGACGCTGCGCGAACGATGCGGCTGAGACTCACAACCTCTTAGGCTACGCATAGAC
>NZ_JAQMSD010000178.1 GCF_028330525.1 Spirulina sp. CS-785/01 | reverse complement strand
GGCGATCGCGCAGGAGAAGCCACTACCCTCAATAATATTGGTTTGGTCTATTCAGATTTAGGAGAAAAAGAAAAAGCCCTAGACTACTACAACCAAGCCTTACCCTTGTTTAAAGCGGTGGGCGATCGCGCAGGAGAAGCCGCTACTCTTAGTAACATGGGGTTTGTTTACCGAGACACCAACCAACCCCAAGAAGCCATCCAACATTTAGAACAATCCCTCAACATCATCCTAGACCTCCGCAAAGAATTAAAACGAGAAAACCGCAAAACCTTCATCGAAAGCAACCAAGGAACAGCCAAAGCCCTAACAGACCTCCTCATCGACCAAAACCAACCCCAACGCGCCTACGAATGGATCAACCGCGTCACCACCGCCGACCTTGCCGACTATACCCGCCTCATTGATGCCAAAGTCTGCGACAACTGCGCCGCCCAAACTGCCCTCGATGAATGGAACAAAAAAAACCTGCAACTGCAAGCCCTCCGCCAACAACTAGAGGAAGACTACTCCGAACCCCTAGCCGAAAAAATGCGGGAAATGGAAGCCCAAGTCATGCAAGAAGCGGACACCATCGGCAAACAACACCCCGAAATTGCCGAACTCTTTGAAACCACCCCCACCGACATCGCCAAACTGCAAGCCAGCATCCCCGAAAATACCCTCGTCCTCCATCCCGTCCCCCTCATTAACGCCGAAAACGTCCCCGAAAGCCTTGCCCTCTTTCTCCTCACCCGTGACAGCCTCACCGTCACCAAACACCCCGTCAACGGTACAGAATTTAACCAACTCCTCGACCAATACCGCCAACAACTGGCAAACCGCAAAAACCTAGACTACGCCACCACCAGCCAAACCCTCTATAACCACCTCATCCAACCCATCCAAGACCAAATCGACCAACACAACCCCCAACACCTCGCCATCATCGCCACCGGAAAACTCCGCTATCTCCCCTTTGAAACCCTCCAAAACCCCCAAACGAAACAATACCTGCTGCAACAATACCCCATCCACTACCTGACTCGCCTCTCCTCCCGTTCCGCCACCCCCTCCCAGCTTCCCATCACCCCCTTAAAAGCCCTCACAGGCGTAGTTTTCCTCCTTGCCCTCATCACCCTGCTTTGGGGGAAAAAGCGCGTCTTCAGTGGCGGTGTGTTGCTGCTGAGTAGCATTAGCGGCTACTTCCTCCTGCAACCCACCTCCCCCCAAGTCCTCGCCCTCGGCAACCCCGTCCCAGAAGCCCCCTATAACCTACCGGGGGCGGAACAGGAGGTGCAAGTAATTGCCCAACAACTCAAGGAGAGTGAGGTCTATATCCGTGAAGCCGCCACCCTAGACACCTTCAAAAAACAAGCCCCCCGTTTCACCTATCTCCATTTAGCCACTCATGGCTGTTTTCAACCCTTTGGCTGTTGTTTACAGGAGGCAGAATGCGACAGTCTAGAAGCCTTGTTAAACCCCGATATAGAGGGCAATAGCGTCCTTTTTGCCGAAGAACAATTTAATCTGGCTGATGCGGCCTTGTTGGGGTTGGAGAATACTGATTTAATCACCCTGAGTGCGTGTCAAACTGCCCAAGGGACGAATGCTGATGGGATCGAAATTTCGGGGTTAGCTTATGTGTTGGAACGGGCTGGGGCTGAGGGGGTAATTGCGAGTTTGTGGAGTGTGGATGATAAAGCGACTCAAGCCATTATGAGTCAATTTTACCAAAATTTGAACCAAGGAATGAATAAGGCGGAGGCGATGCGACAGGCGAAATTGAGTCAATTAGGGGATAATAAAACAACCAATCACCCGTTTTTCTGGTCGCCTTTGATTTTAATTGGTGAGCCTTGATTTTGGGTTTAGTTTCAGGGGGTTAGAAACCGGGTTTCTATCTACATTTCTCTGTTTTGCCGTTAATTTGGGTGAGAAACCCGGTTTCTTGGGCTATCCTCTAACGAATTATCCTCCCCCAACAATGGTGACGATTTCCAAGCGATCGCCATTTTCCACTTGCGTGTTGTCCCAATATTGCCGATGGAGAATTTCTCCATTATATTCAACCGCCACTAAACGGGGATTGAGTCCCATTTGTTCTAATACCCTAGGAAGTGGGGTTTGGGGGGAACAAGTCACGGGTTCACCGTTCACTTGTAGGGTAATTGGCTCAGTCATGATGCACTATAAACAGGTTAGACTCGTTGGCGTTTTTGGTTGAGTTGGGAAAGGAAATACTGTGTCACCCAAGCAGGATGTTCGGCTTGCATAATTGCCCGCACAACCGCCACTCTGGATGCACCTGCATTTAAAACTTCCGTGATATTTTGGGGATCAACCCCGCCAATGGCAAACCACGGAATGGGACAATTTTCGGCAGCATAACGGACGTATTCCAGTCCGGCTGCGGCTTTTTCGGGTTTGGTGGGGGTATCATGAACAGGGCCAACACCAATGTAGTCCGCACCTTCGGAGATGGCTTTTTGCATTTCTCCAGGGTTGGTGGTGGAACGTCCAATAATGCGGTTTGAACCGAGAATTTGCCGGGCTACTTCAACAGGGACATCATCTTGGCCCAAATGCACGCCATCGGCCTCTACCGCTAAGGCCAAGTCAATGCGGTCATTCATAATAAATAACGCCCCATACTGGTGGCATAGTTGCCGCAGTTTGTCCGCTTGGGCTAACTGAATGGTATCTTCGGCGTTTTTCTCCCGATATTGCACAAGGGTTAAACCCCCTTTTAAGGCTTCTTCAACTACGGTAAAGAGGTGTTGAGAGGGGGATGTAACGAGATATAACGGGGCTTTTTCTAAAGTTTGTTTCCGTTGACTGCCCAGTAGGTCACTTTCGAGGGTATAAACCTGATAGCGGATTTGTTTACAGGCTTGGGCCATCTGGGGCTCGGTGAGTTTGGCGTATTCTTCCAAGACTCGTAAGGCTTCTTGGACTCGGCAAAGGTTGGCTTGGAGGAGGTGTTCTAGGGTTGCTCGGGTTTCTTCTTGGGGGTGGGATAAGTCGGTCCCTAGGTCTCCTGGGGTGTCTCTCGCTTGGCGAATTTCGGGGGTATGCCAACTGGCTAAGTCTTGGCGTAAGGTTTTACAGGTTTGGGTGAGGTCAGGATGGTTAATGCCTAACCGACACCATTCTTCAATGATGCGGAGTCCTTCTCTGGCCCGGTCTAGGTTTGCGTCTAGGATACGGTACACGGCTTGTTGGTGGGGAATTGGGGGTTTTGCCCCCCCATTGGTGGTTGTAATGGCAGTGCTAATGGGTTGGTTTTGTGGCTGGTCTGACATAATTTAGCAGTAAACGGTAATTGGTAAACAGTAATCAGTGTGATAAGCCTTTAATCATTAGGTTTCCCATTATTGGCTCTGCTCAAATCTATCCCCCTCATGTTCTACATTCAAGGGAGGTGAACTACTGTATATTAACCTTACCTATAATTGGTAAACTGCAAGGCGACTGGGAAATCTTCTTCCTTTAACACTTGCATCACCGTTTGTAAATCATCCTTGGACTTACTTGAAACCCGGACTGCATCGCCCTGAATGGAGGCTTGGGCTTTTTTTACGTTATCTCGAACTAATTTAGTAATTGTTTTTGCTAAATCTTTCTCAATGCCTCGTTTGAGAGTGACGACTTGGCGCACTCGTCCTCCACTGGCCGATTCTATCTTACCAGCTTCAAAAATTTTCTGAGATAAGCCCCGTTTTGCCGCTTTTTGCCGCAAAATATCGTTAATGGTATCTAGGGTCATTTCACTATCGGTTTCGATAGTGATTTCATTTTCTCCTAGGTCGAGTTTGCTATCTGTACTTTTCAAGTCATAGCGATTTTTGATTTCTCTCATGGTCTGATCTACGGTATTGACCATTTCCTGATGATCAAAATCGCTCACAACATCAAAAGAATAGGTTGAAGCCATAACACAAGACAAAAATAGACAGTCAGTTTGATTACGTCTTTTATCAATGACCGAGCGATCACTGATCAAAGATTTCTCAGCGAGACTCTAGGATAAATTCCCTAGAATCAATAGTCTAGAAGCAACGTTCTAGGCGCGATGACCTAGAAGACTATCCTAGAAGAATAAATTATCTAGGATCAATCCCCCATAGGTCGCGCAGTTAATCAAAATAGAACAACGTCACTACTTTACGCTGCTCCTCTGCTTCCTCGCACGTCCGTAACAGTGTGTGACTGTCATGAAACGCAAAGCAAATAAACTGCTGACAGCGAGCAATAATCTCACGGTTACATAAAGCACTCGCTTCTCCCAAGGAGAGACGGTCATTCTCTGGATTTTCCACTAAATGAATGACTTTATCGAGATCGGCGCGAGATTCCTTGGGTTGACGCGCTAGACTTTGGGGCAAAATGACGGTCAGCAAATTGGGATCGGCACGCATGGCCCCCCGAATGGCTGCCAAATTTGTCCCGGTTGCGCCGGAGGTCATCAGGCGATTTCCCCCTAAAACTAGCGCGTAGCTCATCATTTCGATGAGTTTCTGGTGTGTAATCGGTACGTGGCGCGAACCTAGCAGCGCGATGCGCTTAGACCCCGTTTGTTGGATGGTCGCTAGTTCTTGCGCCAGTGTATCAATTTCTTGGATATTGATAGATTGACTCAAACCCCTAAAATTAGGCTGCAAATAACGGTAGGTATTCTAACATCAAGGGACTGGTGATGTGCGAGATTTCCCAGAAATCCATAAAACTCTTGAGGAAATGTTACGGATACACCGATTGCGCATCCTGGGGTTCTTGCTGCAAGAGACTGGTGAGTAGGGAGGCGGGGGGTTTGGTGTAGGGCCAAGCAAAGGCATGGCGGAAGGCGGCATCCTGACAGGCTTGTAGCTGTCGGAAGTTAATGATGTCGTGGGTGAGGAGGTTTTCGTACTCGAAGGGGAGACGGACGTTGTGGAGTCCTGCGTTATCGGTACAGATGGCCACATCGACTCCCGCTTCAAAACATCGCTCAAAAATGAGTTTTAATTGGGACAGGTCTTCCAATGTCCCGGTTTTAAAGTAGGTGGTGGGACAAATTTCTAAACATTGGCCATTGGCGGCGACTTCTTTGAGTAATTCGGGATAGCGGAGGGGAATTTGGATGCCGTGGCCGATGCGCATGAGGTAGGGAAGTAGCTCTGGATAACAGCCATCGGGGGTTTCGTAGAGGTGGCCGGTGGTTTTCATGCCTTGCGATCGCGCCAATTTATACAATTTCACAAACTCATCCAAACGCTCCTGATAATGAGCATCTCCCCCCGCAACATCCACCGCACAAACATAGTCGGATTCAATGGCTAACTCTAAAATCGCCTGATTCACCTCAAAGGGTAAGCGAGAGTGCATACAGAGGATTTGGCTATTCAAAATAGGGTAATCTGCCGCTTGAGAGGCTTTTCCCACCGTCTCCACCACATCGGCCATGGCCGCAATCCGCTTTTTTTGACTCAAATGTTCCGGAGTCCGCAAAAACGGTGTATAGCGCAATTCCAAATAGGCTAAATTTTCAAAAATATAAGCCCCCCGTAACAAGCGATAAATAAAATAGGGAAGAGCGTCTTGAGTCTGGACACTTTCTACGAGGGTATGCAGTTCTAAATACTCATCTAAGGTATTGCGGGGACGAGTATAAAACTGTTCAAACTCCGGATATTCCGGAAAACGCTCCGATAAATCGTCATTATGCCGTTGAAAATACCGCCAAAGGATGCGGGGAACAACCGAACCGCCTAGGTGACGGTGTAATTCTGCGTATAAAGCCATAGTAGTTGAGAGTTGAGAGTTGATAGTTGGGGAATTGAACCACAAAGACACACGGGAGTTGGGAGTCGGGAGTCGGGAGAGATGGGGGAGAGCCCATTACCCATTACCCAAAAAAACTTGACAGTTTCCCCCCTGACTATAGATAATGATAGTTTGTGAAAACTGTTGTCATTTAATAGAAGACCCTTGGCTAACGTTATCGTTATTGGAGCCCAATGGGGAGATGAAGGGAAAGGCAAAATTACAGACCTGTTGAGTCGGTCTGCGGATGTCGTTGCGCGTTACCAAGGGGGGGTTAACGCCGGACATACCGTTGTTGTCCAAGGACAAACCTTCAAACTCCACTTAATTCCTTCGGGTATTTTATATCCGAACACGGAATGTATTATCGGCTCTGGGACTGTTATTGATCCACAAGTCTTAATCGGAGAAATTGACCAGTTAGAAGAACTCGGCATTTCTACGAAAAACCTCCATATCTCCCAAACGGCTCATGTGACGATGCCTTATCATCGGCTCATTGACCAAGCCTCAGAAGATAAACGAGGAAAACATAAGATCGGCACAACCAAACGGGGGATCGGCCCCACCTATGCAGATAAGTCCGAACGGGTTGGCATCCGGGTGATTGACCTCATTGATCCCGATGGACTGAAACAGCAATTAAAGTGGGCTGTTGAATATAAAAACGAGATTATACATAAACTTTACAACCTGCCCCCCCTCGATCCCCAAGAGGTCATTGAACGTTATTTGGCCTATGCCGATCGCTTGCGGCCTTATGTCGTTGATAGTTCCCTCAAGATCAACGAAGCAGCGCGTCAGCGTAAAAATATCCTCTTTGAAGGAGCGCAGGGTACATTACTCGACTTGGATCATGGGACCTATCCCTATGTTACCTCCTCTAACCCCATTGCAGGAGGAGCTTGTGTTGGGGCTGGTGTAGGGCCAACCCTCATTGATCGCGTGATTGGGGTGGCCAAAGCCTATACAACGCGAGTGGGAGAGGGCCCCTTTCCTACGGAATTAACCGATGGCATTGGTAAGGAATTGGGCGATCGCGGGGCAGAATTCGGTACAACCACAGGCCGCCGTCGTCGCTGTGGCTGGTTTGATGCGGTCATTGGTCGCTATGCCGTGCGCATCAACGGGTTAGACTGTCTGGCCATCACCAAACTCGATGTCCTCGACGAATTAGAGGAAATCAAAGTCTGTGTCGGCTACGAAATTGATGGAGAACCCTGTCATCACCTCCCCAGTAGCAGTCGTCAGTTTGCCAAATGCCAACCTGTCTATAAAACCGTCCCCGGTTGGCAACAATCCACCGCCGATTGTCGTAAACTAGAAGACCTGCCCAAACAGGCCCTCGACTACCTGAAATTCCTGGCGGAATTGATGGAAGTTCCCATTGCAATTGTCTCCCTAGGGGCCAGTCGAGACCAAACCATTATTGTAGAAGACCCCATTCACGGGCCAAAACGAGCCTTACTGGATGCTCAAGGACTGCCCGTATAAGGGAAAGCCACTTTTTTTCTGTTCACACTACGGATATCAAAGATATGTCTAAGACTCAAATCGAATGTCAAAAACGACCGGAAGGCAGTAAAGCCAGAGCCTTACGTCGAGAGGGATTAATTCCGGCCAACCTCTATGGCCACAAAGGAGACGAATCTCTCTTACTCACCATTCCTAAAAAAGAAGCCGAAGCCTTAGTAAGATATTCCACCGTGAATAAAACCGTGGTGGATGTCAAGATTCCCGATCTTTCTTGGGAAGGAAACGCCTTAATTCGTGAAATACAAGCTCATCCCTGGAAAGGTGATCTCTATCATTTGAGCTTTTTTGCCGTGAAAGAAGATTCTTAACCCCTTGAACTGACTGAAACACGGAGAAATCTGGGGAGAAATTTGGGGAGAAATTTGGGGAGAAATTTGGGGATAGTTCTGCTCCCCAAAAATAGACAAATCCCTCATATCGCGGTATAAACAACAAGTGTCTCAGAGAGGCTTGTTGTTTATTTATTTTGAATAGTCATGGCGAGATATGACGTTTACGGGATTGGCAATGCGCTAGTCGATATGGAATACGAAGTCACTCCCGAAATACTACAGGAGTTAAGCGTTGATAAAGGTTTAATGACCTTGGTGGATGAAAACCGCCAACAAGAATTAGTCGATGCGCTCCATAAAAACCCCTGTAAACGCGCCTGTGGTGGGTCTGCGGCGAACACCATGGTGGCAATTAGTCAACTGGGTGGTAAAGGGTTCTTTTCCTGTAAAGTCGCCGATGACGAAACTGGGGCGTTTTATTTGGAAGATTTAAAGCGTTGGGGCATTGACAGTAATTTACAACACCACGAGCGAGATGAAGGGATTACTGGGAAATGTCTGGTTTTAGTGACTCCCGATGCTGACCGGACGATGAATACCTATTTAGGGGCAGCGGCCACTTTGTCAGAGGGGGACTTAGTGCTAGACGCGCTGAAAGAGTCCGAATATTTGTATTTAGAGGGGTATTTGGTCTCCTCCCCCACCGGGAAGGCTGCGGCCTTAAAAGCCCGTGATGTGGCGCGAGAGGCGGGAGTTAAGACGGCCTTTTCTCTCTCTGACCCCAATATGGTCAAGTTTTTTAAGGATGGCATCTTGGAAATTATGGGAGATGATCTCGATTTTCTCTTTGCCAATGAAGGGGAAGCCTTGTTGATGGCGGATACGGATAATGTAGAGGAGGCGATCGCATTTTGCCAATCCAAAGCCAAACAATTCGCTATCACCCGTGGCGGTCGAGGGTCTATCGTCTATGATGGGCAACAACTCCTTGATGTGAACCCCGTCCCGGTCAAAGCCATTGATACAGTAGGTGCAGGGGATATGTACGCCGGAGCATTTTTATACGGCATCACCAACGGCATGAGCTATGCGGAAGCCGGCCATATTGCCTCGGTCGGTGCGTCTAAAATCGTTTCTCGGTACGGGCCTCGTTTAGAAACCGAGGAAGTTAAAGGTTTATTGAATAACGTTCCCACCAGTTAGGTAAATCACATCCTATCCAACCATTGTAGGGACGTTGCCTGAACGTCCCTACATTTCTATGCAACCCTTAATTAATTCAAGACAACTAGCCAACAACTCCTGAATTTTTCACTCATTGGCCCAAGTTTTCGCCCAATCCAGAATTTTTTTCACTTCCCCATAATTGGCGGCCTCACAGTACAGCCGTAAAACGGGTTCAGTGCCACTAAAACGCACCAATAACCAACTCCTATCGGCTAACCGGAACTTATACCCATCCGTGGTTTGACAGTCTAAAACCGCCTGTCCTGCCACAGTTTGAGGTGTGTCTTGTTCAAGGCGATCAACTAATTTTTGGCGCACCTCCATATTGGGAAGGGGGAGATCAAGACGGTCATACACAAATTGAAAAGCCGTTTTTTCCTGTAACGTGCGGTATAAATCCCCAATATTCTTGCCCGATTCTACCACCGCTTCTAGGACAAACAGAGCCGATAAGAGGGCATCTCGCTCTGGGATATGCGTCCCATAGCCAATGCCTCCTGATTCTTCTCCGCCAATTAAGACCTCATTGGCTAACATTCGTTCCCCGATGTATTTGTAACCAATGGGGGTTTCATGGAGGGGGATGTTGTACAGTTGGGCGAGACGGGGGATTAAATCTGAACCACTTACAGTTTTGATGATTTCTCCCTTAAATCCCTTACGTTGGCCTAAATGCTCGATGAGGAGGGGGATTAACACTTGGGAACTGCAAAAATTGCCTTGAGCGTCAACTGCGGCGATGCGATCGCTATCCCCATCAAAGACAAACCCCACTCGGAGGGCATCGGGTTGAGTCGTTCCCACTTCTCGAATGCGTCGAAACAGTTTCGGAATATATTTCGGCAAGGGTTCAGGCGCACCCCCCTCAAACAAAGGATCGCGGTTGCTGTTAATTTCTTCAATTTCAATCCCCAGTAACCGTTGTAACCCTGTAGCGGCAGCCCCGTGCATCACATCGGCTAAAACGTGCAGTTGTCCAGAGGAAATGGCCGCCCGAATTGGCTCAATTTTCACTTTACTTTGCAATTCTTGGCAATAACTCGCCCACGGATCAAACTGATTTAAAGTACCGGGGGCTGTTTTCGGGGTGATGTCCTCAGTGAGGAGATTTTCAATATCTTGGGTAACTGTCTTGGTAACGGACCCCCCAAAGGCCCCTTTTACCTTGAGTCCTAAATAGGGGGCAGGGTTATGGCTGGCCGTTAGCACTAACCCCCCCAAGGCGTTGTAGGCATGAACCGCCCAAGAAATGGCCGGAGTGGGGGAATACTCTTGGGCTAAGAGGACATCAAATCCGGCAGCTTGGACTGCTTCGGCTGCTGCTAGGGCAAATTTTTCCGCCAAAAAACGGCGATCGTAGCCCACAATAATTAAATTCTTCTGTTGGACTGTCTCCCCAAAATGGTTCGCTAGCACTTGTGCAGCGAGGGGAGCGACTTGGATCACTCGCTCAAAGGTAAAATCGGCGGCGATCACTCCGCGCCACCCATCTGTCCCAAATTGAATGGGTTTAAATTGAACCGAATCAATGGTAACAGGCATGAACTTCCCCGTCCTGAAACGTTGCGTGTTGCCTTCATTTTGACATACTTCCACGATTTTGCAGTTAGAAAACCGCAGAGAGAGTTGATAGTTGATAAGGGAGTCGGAAGATGGGGAAGGTAGGGGAGATGGGGAAGGTAGGGGAGATGGG
>NZ_JAQMSD010000177.1 GCF_028330525.1 Spirulina sp. CS-785/01 | reverse complement strand
TTTCCCAACTAAAATCTTATGTCGAGAAACAGAATACTCCTGATTGACAATTTTCGGACATCGAATCCTCAAATTGTCGGGCTATCCTTCCCGACGCTCACCCTGTCGGATAGAGCGCGGGGCTGTCGCCCCTAGCTCATCGGGAAAAAGACCAAACTGCTTGGCCAGTATAGCGTCACGAGAATAGATTAGAACAAGGCAAGCCTTGGGTTGAAACCCATGGCCAACTGGTAAGGAATAACCTTTTCTCCTCAATGGTAGCTTTCCCAACCCGTTAAAACGGGTTTGAGCTTTTAGCCTTGGATTTTAATCCAAGGTCAACTTGATACCTGATATCCTAGATTGATGCAACGACCAATAAGGGAATACGCCATGCGACTGTCTCAGATGCTCTTTGTCACTCTCCGGGAGTCTCCCGCAGAGGCCACCATACCCAGTCACCAACTCTTACTGCGTGCGGGATATATTCGCCGCATTGGTAGTGGGGTTTATGCCTATCTTCCCCTCATGTGGCGGGTTTTGCGGAAAATCTCTCAAATTGTGCGCGAAGAAATGGACGCAACGGGGGCCCAGGAATGTTTACTCCCCCAACTACAACCTGCGGAGTTGTGGCAAGAGTCGGGACGGTGGGAGACTTATACTAAAGCGGAAGGGATTATGTTTGCATTCCGCGATCGCCGGGAACAAGAAGTCTCTCTCGGGCCTACCCATGAGGAGGTTATCACCACTATAGCAAAAGAGATGATCCGCTCCTATCGTCAACTGCCGTTGCATTTATACCAAATTCAAACTAAATTCCGGGATGAAATTCGCCCCCGGTTTGGCTTAATGCGCGGTCGGGAGTTTATTATGAAAGATGGCTATTCTTTCCACACCGATGAGGCCAGTCTCAAGAAAACCTATCAGGATATGGATCGGGCCTATCGGAATATGTTTAGCCGTTGTGGGTTAGACTATGTTGCAGTAGAGGCCGACTCTGGGGCAATTGGGGGATCAGGGTCCCAAGAATTTATGGTACTGGCGGATATTGGCGAGGATGAGATACTCTACACCGAAGATGGGAGATATGCCGCCAATGTTGAGAAAGCCATTTCAAGCCCTCCTGATGCGGTAGAATCACCTTTTGAGGAGTACGAGAAGCGAGAAACCCCTAATACTTCGACTATCGCCACTTTAGCGGAGTTTGCTAAATGTTCCCCCACCAATATTGTGAAAAATGTCTTGTATGAAGTCACCTATGATAATGGCATCTCTGCATTAGTCATTGTCAGTATTCGCGGGGATCAGGATGTGAATGATGTTAAATTACAGAATGAGTTAACCAAAATTGCCACAGATTTTGGCGCGACAACGGTTATTGATGTCACGGTCCCCGATGCAGAAGCGCAACAAAAATGGGCCGCTAAACCCTTACCATTAGGCTATATTGCCCCGGATTTAGGGGATGATTATATTAAGTCTAAGGAAAGAATTGTCTGGCAAGATTTAGCTAAATTTGGTTTAAGCAACTATTATGCCACAAAAGTTGTAAAAGGTTTACCAAGTAAACGTGGGACAAGAAACCGAAAAGAATATTCTTGCATTGATGTACAAAAAGCTATCCAGTCCCAACTATCATCTTCTTCAACTCTGAAATCTGATATTCGCAAAGCATTAGAAAAAGCCTTGTTTTGGTTAGATGGTCAATCTGTCCATCCCCATTTTGTGCGGATGGTGGATGCAACGGCAGTGGGGTTAAAACGCTTTGTGACTGGGGCTAATGAGACGGGGTATCATGTGTTTGGGGCGAATTGGCAACAACAATTTGACTTACCGAAACGGGTGGTGGATGTGCGGAAAGCGATGGCAGGCGATCGCGCTTCCCATGACCCCGAACAACGGTTACAATCGGCGAGAGGGATTGAAGTGGGTCATATTTTCCAACTGGGGACTAAATATTCCCTAGCTATGAATGCCTTATATACTAGCGAAGATGGGCAAGACTTACCCTTTTATATGGGATGTTATGGGGTAGGAGTCTCTCGTTTAGCCCAAGCTGCGGTAGAACAATGTCATGATAAAGATGGCATGATCTGGAATCCGGCCATTGCCCCCTATCATGTCATTATTGTTGTCCCCAACATCGACGATGAAACGGCGATGCAAACCGCCGAACAATTCTATAATGAATTAAATGCGCTGGGGATTGAAACTTTATTGGATGACCGAGACGAACGGGCTGGGGTAAAATTCAAAGATGCTGATTTAATCGGCATTCCTTACCGTATTGTAACCGGACGGTCATTAAAAAATGGCAAAGTCGAAGTCGTCCAACGAACCACCGGAAAACGACAAGATATTGAGTTAGATGCAGTTATTCCTACTATCCAAGAATGGTTAAATAGTTGACCGTTGACCGTTGACCGTTTAGAAACCGGGTTTTTATTCCCAATTTTGATAGATATCCCAATTCTCTAAAAAACCCGGTTTCTCGCCCTAACAGCATTCACCAAAACTAAACTTAATTAATTACTAATTGTTTATTATTTATTACTAATTACGACCGTTGAGAAACCGGGTTTTTATTCCCAATTTTGATAGATATCCCAATTCTCTAAAAAAAACCGGTTTCTCGCCCTAACAGTATTTACCAAAAATAAACTTAATTAATTACTAATTGTTTATTATTTATTACTAATTACGACCGTTGAGAAACCGGGTTTTTATTCCCAATTTTGATAGATATCCCAATTCTCTAAAAAAAACCGGTTTCTCG
>NZ_JAQMSD010000176.1 GCF_028330525.1 Spirulina sp. CS-785/01 | reverse complement strand
TGGGGTTTAACTTCAATCTTCAATCTTGAGAGAAACCCGGTTTCTCACCCCCCACTTTTAAGACTCTTTGCTCCCCCAACCCGTTTTAACGGGTTTTCGCTCTTAGCCTTGGGTTTTAACCCAAGGTTCTGGGGTTTAACTCTTTGCTCCCCCAACCCGTTTTAACGGGTTTTCGCTCTTAGCCTTGGGTTTTAACCCAAGGTTCTGGGGTTTAGCTTGCCAGACAGCTAGAAACCCGGTTTCTCACCCCCCAGTTTAGCCATTGGCAGGGAGGAGATAGAGGCCGGGTTTCGCATCCGCACTGGGGAGGAGGTCATGGCTACT
The DNA here is from genome assembly GCF_028330525.1 of Spirulina sp. CS-785/01. Taxonomy (GTDB): domain Bacteria; phylum Cyanobacteriota; class Cyanobacteriia; order Cyanobacteriales; family Spirulinaceae; genus JAQMSD01. The sequence continues at coordinate 4,752 of NZ_JAQMSD010000176.1, read as the reverse complement.
GTTCACCCCTTGTTGTTCGCAGAGGTGGGCGAAGGAGAGGAGGCCATCGAGTCGCGCTGAGAGTTCGCTGAGGGTGTCGAGGTATTCCGCGAGGGCGAGTTGGCGATGTTTCCATTGTTGGGTAAGTTGGGGTTGGGTGCGGCTCATTTGTAGTTCAACTTCCGCTTCTAGGCGTTTTTGGTTGGCTTTTTCCGGGGAGAGGGTGTTATCAATGGGGGAAATTTCTATAATGCGTTGGACTCGTTCGGGGGTGATGTCGTCTTTAAAGTAGGGAGTGGCGAAGCGTTGGGTGGTGGCGAGTTCGGGGCGTTCGGTGTTTAGGAGGGTTTCTGTCCAGTGGTTGGCGTGTTGTTGGAAGCGGGGGATTTCTTGGGTGAGGAGGTTTTTTGCATCTTGGATGTGGCCGTGTTGGAGGAGGAGGTTAGCTTCTGTGGCGATGGCGACTGCCCATCCTTGGGTCGAGACATCCACTAACATGAGGGTGTTAGGTTGGCATTTCAAAGGGGCTTGGGTGGCTTGACTACTCAAGAATAGGCGGGTACTGGTGGCAGTTCTCAGGGCATCTTTGGGGGAGTCGTTGGGAAAGCGTTTTAGGGTTTCCAGTTCGGCTTGTAATTCAGCTATTTTTTGGATTAATAGGGCTTTGTGTAAGTTGGTAATCGCTTCTTGGAGTTCTTCCTGTTGTTGTTTGCTATCTTCGACAAGCAGATAGAGATAACCCAATTGTCTAGAGAGGAGAGTTAAATTAAAATCAATGTTATCTAATCCTTCATTTAAAGATTGTTGCAGATTGCTGATTTGGTTTTGAATTTGGTGGAGTTTAAACCCCATATACGCAAAACCTGCAATACTTACCCCCAAATTTAAAACACTTGCCCCTGCTGCAATTTGGCTAAACCCTAAAACGGAGGATAAGGTTTTAGGAACTCCGGCCAAGGCACTTAAATCAGAGCCGGGAATATCTACTAGATGCTTAACAATTTGTCCTGCTTTCTCTCCTGTTCCCTTAGCCCAACGAATAACACTACCCCAACGGGTCATTGTACCATTTAGTAATCCTTGTTTAATATACTCATCAAGAATGATGTTAGTAGGAATTACATACATAACAGTTACTCCAATTAGCGGTAAAGATACGAATTTTCGGTGTTTTTAATAGAAAGACGAGGCGAAATAGAAATCACCTCATGCTCTATATTGGTCAATTCCTCAAAAGCGTCAGAGCGTTCTAAAGAACCTGCACTCTCAGAGAAACCTGTCTCATATTCTGATAATTTCATCTGTACAAAATAAACATCATATTCAGAAGGTTGATTAGTTTCCGGACTCGCAAAATGAGTATTTAATTTTGTTTGCTCAAATTTTGCTTGATCTCCCATCCATAATGCTTCGGTTGAGGTGTAAATATCTTCCCAGATAGCAGAAGTAATTTTTTTATTATTTTTAAGATTATTAATCAGGGTTTGGTTATTTTCTGCATTGAGGACTAACACGAGAATATAACTCGATTCCAAAAAAGATAAAAGCACGCCTATTCCAGTTAAAATAAAGGCAATCAAAACAACCATTGTTTTTTCTTGCCTGACTAATAATTGAGAGATGGCAGTAAATTCTTGTTCACTCAATTCTCTTGTATTATTTGAGTTGACAAAAGTTTGTAAAAAATTAACTCTTTTTTTATCCTGTTCTGCTATAAATTTTTTATAAAAAATATGAGCCGTTTTAATAATCCATGGTTGACCAATCCATTCTTTGATATTTTGTGTAATTTGATGGGATTGAAGTTTTAGTTTTTCCTGTAAAGATAACTCACAACACCATGAATCAACCGCAAGCCATAAATCTATATTTTTGGGGTCTTTTGATAATTTATTAAAGGTTTTCGCAAATTGCTCCCAAGAATTATCAGCCATTTAGTTTTATGCTCCAGCAGTAAGTTATAATTGCTCTCTGAGTTGCTGACGAATTAATTTTAAAGCCTGTTGTTGAGTTTCAATCTCATGCCAACGTTGAGTTGTTTCTTGTGTTTTTTGTTCTGCCATTTTTTCTTGTTCTTTCAAGGTTCGATTGGTGAAGTCAAAAATTTCATCAATAGATTCATCAAATTTTTTATTCATTTGATCTAAATAGGCCACCATCCAATCACATAATCGATCCCATAATGTTGACTCGGCGTTATCAATTCCTTCTGTCCATTGTTTAACCATAATATCAAAGTTCGGAATACGTATTTCTCTATATTGAACTTCTCCCATTATTGGCTCAACAACTGTTGTATTTTTGTGTTCTTTTTTGAAACAACTTCCTTCGGTATATGTTACCCTTTTAGTTCGTTGATCAACCTGTACTTCTTTTGTCAGTTCTTGAGCTTGAATCATTGCAGAAAAATCAACAATATCTTCTGTGATTTTTAAGGGGGTGAGTGCTAGTTTCTGTTCAAAGTCGGCAAAAATAGCTTGATCAATTTGAAGCTCAGGAAACTGAACACTGATTAACTGATAAAGCTCATCAATATTGCTTTGTGCTAACTCTTGTAAAGCCTTTTCAAAATTTGCAGCTTGAGTTTGTAAACTAAATTCAGTCCGTTGACCAATGGCTCTTTTCATTACTTCAAAAAATACTCGGACTGCTTTTTCTGCATGGTCTAATTTTTGTATCGCTTTTTGCTCACCCTCACGCGCAGTAAAAACAAAATAACCTGAGTCTTTTTTATAGTTAATTAATTTTTCTCGCATTAAGTCATAAGCTCGCCCTATTTGATTTGCAAGAGATGGCGAAATAATGTCTTTCAGTTTATCTTCTAACTCATAAGCCCCTTGTTTTTTCTTTAAGGCTTCCCGGACAGGCCGCATCAATTTGAGGGTTATGTCTTGTTTAACTGTATCAACTGCTTTGGTAAAACTTTTAAATCCTTGAATTCCTTTTTTTTGTATTTTTTGGGTTGCACGACGACGAGATTCTACGGTATTTTCTTTTAAGTTTTTTCTGATTTCTTCAATATCCTCAAAAAAATCTTTGCGTAGGGATTCAGCTTGCTTTTGTGATTGTTGGCGACTTTTATCTAGTTTTTCTTGCAGTTCTTCTAGTTCTTTAAGTTGTTCGATTTTGCGAACGTCTGCAATTGTATTAACCTTTGTAACTAAAGCGTCGAATTGATTTAAAACTTTCATAAAAGCTGGTGCAATGACTAACTGAGGAAAAGAGTCTTGAACCCGATAGCGTAGCGTTTCCCAAAGTTTTTGTCCTCCACTCCACTCTAAAGCGTAGCGGAGAATTTTTCGCATTGTTTCATCATCTATACTTTTATCATTTTCTACGTCAAATTCAATCTTTCCAAACCAAAGACGTAACTCTTGATCGCCACGAGTTGCTTCTTTAATAATTCCTGCACAATCTTTAAACATGGCTTCCAGTCGTCTCAAGCGTGTTGCTTGATCGACTTGTGAAGCCAGATGACCTCCTCTTGTTCCCCAAGCACATTGAGCATTGTAGAGTAACCGCGCACTGAAGGGGATAACATTTGGGGGACTGTCTAAGGATAAAACCTCTTTAATCTCTTGTTTTAACTGTTCAATTCTTTGCTCAAGGGGTAAATCATCTGAACCTCGCATATCGACCCGGTTAAGGACAAAAATCATGGAGTCTGTGCGACCATTGAGATAGGTGACAACCTCTTTTAACTCCTGTAATAAACTTTGTCGGTGTTCCTCGTCCACTTGTCCATAGTCCAAGGCCACTAAACTACAGGACTTCTGGACTTGAGGTTGAATAATTTGCAGGTTGGCACGGTCTTGAACGGACTTTAAACCCGGTAAGTCGATGATCTCAAGATCGATGCCTGTGGGGAGATTGAGTAAGCTGCGATCGCAAACTGGCAAAAGATCACCGTACACTGTAATCTGAGGTGCAAGACAGTCCGTTTCTTGCTTGCGGATATTGTGATAAGACCACATGGTATTCTGAATGCGACTGTAAAGTTCCCCATCACTGAGTCCAGACCATTCTCCCGTCTCCCAATTAGCGTTTTCTGATCCCTTAACCACCAAGCGAGAATGATCAGACACCCGCAACCGCAAAACCCCTCCACTCATTTCCCCTGCTTCAATCGGTGCAATTCGCCGACCAATCAACGCATTAACAATGGTGGACTTCCCAGAAGACGTTGTTCCTAACGTAGCGATGGATAACGTGGGATTGTCTAACCGTTCCTTAGCGTCCTGATACGCTTCTCGGAAGGCTTCTACTTGGGACTTTAACTCTGGGTCATCAAACACATCAGGATGAGCATTGGCTAAATGAACCATCCCCTCCCCTAACTCATTGAGCAGTTGACGAACTGAGTCTAGGAGTTCCGTAACATTTGCATGAGCCATTAACTTTTCCCCAGAGAATGCTGTACAGGTTGACGCTCCACGCCCTAAAGGAGCGTGGCTGATAGTATTGGATGTCTCTCGAACCAATTAACTTTAATCTCCCTATCCCTTTTTTATCGGTGAAGGTAATGTGTTTCTTGGTGCTTTCATCCAATTTCCAACCGGAAACTTTATACTCGACAGAGCGTGAGTGCTTTTTAAATCTTGGATAGTCTTTCTTCCCTTTTTTTGTTGTTTACAGTTCTCGTAGAAACGAGTAATTGCTCTAAGGGTTCTTTCAACCGCCGTTTGACAAGCATGAGAGTTTAAATCTTTAACAAATCCAAACTCTTCTCTTAATGCTGTGTTGTATCTAAAGAGTTCAGTTTTGCCTACACCT
>NZ_JAQMSD010000175.1 GCF_028330525.1 Spirulina sp. CS-785/01 | reverse complement strand
CCCCCCCCCCCCCCCCCACCAACCCGTGGCACGACTCCACCAACTGACCGTGTACACCCGTTGGTTCTTTGTCTTCCTCTGTTGGCTACTCTTTGCCCCTTTTGCCCTCTGGTCTCTACGAGAGGACATTGAGCTAATGTTAGACTATTTCACCTGGGCCGCCCTCCGCTATAGTTTAGCCTTTAATCCCATTGCGGCCTTCTGTCTGGCCTTTTGCATCGGCCTCACCACCGCCGTTTTAATCTGGCAAAGTCGTAATATTATCTGGGGTATCTCCCCCCAAGAACAACTCCGTCTCCAACGTCAAGCTCAACAAATTCTCTCCCAAGGCAAAAGTCATCCTCTTTGGAGGTGGGTTAATCGGTAATTTTTTTGTGGGTTCTTTAAATTGTTAATTGCTTATTGTTAATTGAAAATGAATATTTCTGACGAATTAATCCACGAAATCCAACTTTATTTAACCGCAAAAGCAGATCAGGGAGATAGTAGAGCCAATTATTTACTCAATCAAATTAGAAAAGAAAGCCTAGACCCCCAAACCGTAGAACCTGCCCGCTTTATCATCCCTCCCCCTGGGGAAGAATTAGGCTGTTAAATGGTTATTTGTTATTGGTTCGCTAATGACCAATTACTAATTACTAATTACCAATTACTAATTACCAATTACAAAAAATGCTCCAATTCCAACACCAAAGCCTCATTAACGCCCCCTTAAAAGCCGTGTGGCAATTCCATGAAAGACCAGACATTTTAGAGAAATTAACCCCACCTTGGCAACCCGTAGAAATCATTCGTCGGGAAGGGGGGTTAGATGTGGGGGCCATTAGTGAATTTCGTCTTTGGTTAGGAATTATCCCCGTGAAATGGGTTGCCAAACATACCCAATGTCAAGCCTATCACTACTTTGTTGATGAACAAATTGAAGGGCCTATGGTTTCTTGGCAACATCATCATAACTTTGAACCTGAAGATGGGAAAACCCGTCTCACAGACACCATCCGTTATGAGTTACCAGGGGGAGAAATAGCAGAATCTTTCCTCGACTGGTGGGTGAATAGTCGCTTACGGGATATGTTTCACTATCGTCACCAGATTACCCAACAGGAATGTGAAATCCATTAGTATTTTCTAACACATTCTCTTCTGTAAATGCTATATCTGTAAATGCTATATCGTGATTAAATCATCAAATATTTTTTAATGTAATGAAAATCATACAACAATTAAAGGGATTTCTCTTAGTATTATTTATTTTTGTAACACTTAATTTGATTTTTGTCTATTCATCAATCAACACCATGACCAATGATGCAACGATTGTCAATTATGCAGGCATCGTGCGAGGAAATACCCAGAGAATAGTAAAACGTAGCTTATTAAATGAACCTGTGCAATCTTCGATTCAAGAAGTTGAGACAATTAAGGTGTAGCCACGGCCATTAAGGAAATTACCACCAATTTACAGCACATTACAAAAACAGCCCAACAGCAAGCTCTCACAACCGAGCAAGTCTTTAACATTATGAACGATCTCAATCAAGCTGCCCAAGAAACGGCCACGGGAACTCGCAAAACGCGACAAGGAACTCAAGACTTAACTTAAATGAAACCGTGAAATTTCTCGAATTTATGATTTAACGAGATTAATCTTTCTCTAGTTCATTAATTTGAGATTGTAGGGGAGAAATAATGCGATCGGCCAGACGAGAAAAGGGTAAACTCTGTAAATAAACAGTCCCCGGGCCTTTCATATTGGCAATAAATAACCCCTCTCCGGCAAACAAGAGATTTTTAAACCCTTTGAGTAACTCGATATTGTAATCCACCGTGGGAGAAAAGGCCACCAAACACCCGGTATCCACCCGCAATATCTCTCCATCCTCCAGTTGTTTTTCAATAATGGCCCCTCCTGCTTGCACAAAAGCCATACCATTTCCCTGTAAGCGTTGCAGGATAAAGCCTTCACCCCCAAAAAAGCCAGCCCCTAACCGCTTCGTAAAAGCAACCTCAATCTCAATGCCACTGGCCGCACAAAGAAACGCATCTTTTTGACAAAGAAATGTCCCTCCCAACTTGGCCAAGTCGAGGGGGATAATTTGCCCAGGGGAAGTCGCAGCAAACCCCACGCTAGACTGTTGTTTCCCTTTATTGGCAAAAGTAGTAATAAAGAAACTCTCCCCAGTTAGCATCCGCTTAAACCCTCCAAAGAGTCCCCCTTTGGCCATTCCGGTTTGCATTTCGATATCTTGTTCCATATAGGTCATTGTCCCTGCTTCTGCTTGGACTCCTTCTTCGGGGTCCAGGGTAATTTCCACCAGTTGCAGGTCATTCCCATAAATTTTGTAATCTATTACGTCTGCCATGATTTTCTTGTGGTAGTGGTTTGGTTTTAATTATAAAATGGATAATGGATAATTAAGTATTAATCGTCAAAATAAACCTTGGGTTGAAACCCAAGGCTAATAGCTAAAACCCGTTAAAAACGGGTTAAGAAATTAACGAAAAATTAAACTAGCGGTTATAATATTAGAGGGGAAATAAGCCCTAAAGGGCTGACTACGAAAGAATTAATTATTTTTTAACCTTTATGTTGATAATTTAACCCACCCGACATTACTAATTGATTTCTCAACGGGAATAAATTTAGAGACTAATTGATAGTCAGCTAAACGCTTAGACATTAGTTCCCATCGTTTTGGGTCAATTTCTCCTAAGTTATCCTGTTTATTTAAGGGGATAACATATTCTCTTAATCCCTGTAAAGATTGGGTTTGATAGGCTAAATTATAATAACTACGGTCTGGATTAATATAATAATTGATAAGAATTTGAGCCGTTTTATAAATGTCAATAAATGCGTTCTCCCATCCTTGAAATGTTGCCCTCAAAAATCGGTTTAACGCTTGGGGATATTGCTGAATGAGATGATTATGGGCAAAAATAACTTGGGCGTATTCTTGATAACCGAAATTACTAAATTTTAATACATTGGGGGCGATTTTTTGTTCTACTTCTAGACCAATGGGTTCATCTATAGTGTAACATTGAATGGCATCCAGTTCACCGGATAATAAACGTTTAATTTTATTTTTATAGGGAATTTCAATCACTTTCACTTTTATACTGTCTTCCCCTAACCCTTGAAGATCGGTGATTAAATGTAGGATTTTTTTGCCGTTGTTATGGACTCCGATGGTTTTTCCCTGTAAGTTTTGTAAACTATTTAAGGGGGTGTCAGGCCGCGACATTAACCCCAAGGGAGAGGTTTGTAACATTGCTGCGATCGCAGTTACAGGATACCCCTCGGCCTGGGCATTTAATAGCTGATCCTGTTCACAACAAGCTATGGTAAACTGGTCTCGCGTTACCATTGCAAAGAGATCAAGTCCTGACTCCCACGGATTGACTTTTACCTGTAACCCCGCATCCCGATAATACCCCCGATAGTCGGCCAATAATACCCCCGCAAATTGTGCATTAAATTTCCAGTCCAGTTGCAAAGTTAAGGGGGGAATCGTTGCTGCAAGTTGTGAGGGGAAACGAGACAGCAACAACAAGGGAAAAACAGATAAAAGTTGACGACGTTTCATTATCCTGAAAATACCATAATTTGACCGGAATACGCAGACACCCAAACTTGGTTAGTGACGGGATCATAGGTGACACCAATGGGTTTTTCTGCGACATCTACGGTGTCTAATATCTCCATGGTTTTGGTGTTTACTTTACTCAAGGTGTTGGAGAAATAATTGACCACGTATAAATATTGTCCATTCTCCGATAATACCATGGTGCGGGGAGCATCTCCAGTAGATATTTTTTTCACAACTTGTTCGGTTTGTAAGTCCAGTTTTGCTACTTTGTCTTCTCCGTTTAAACTGACGTACAAATAACGATTATCGGGGGATAAGTTTAGGTGTCTAGGATTTTTGCCGACGTTTTTAATCCAACTAACGGAAAAGTTTTGTAAGTTGACTTTGGCAACATGAGAAGACCCCATGACTGCGATATACGCGGTTTGAGAGGGAGTATCTACGACAATTCCTCGCGGATAACGACCGAGGTTAATGCGTTTAATTTCTTGTTCTGTTCTGGTGTCAATGATGCTTAAATCATAACTACACCAGTTACTTACTAAAACCAGACGGTTATCGGGGGTGGTGGCGACATATTTGGGGACAGAACCAACTTTTATGGCCTGTTCAATGGTATAATTATTAGTGTCTATTTTGTAGAGGAAACTCTCGTCGGTTTTCTGTTCCGGTTTACAGGTGTCTCCCCCTGGGTTATCAAACCCTGAACCGTACATTTTATAGTTGGACACCCAAGCATAATTCCCGTTATGTGAAAAGGCAGCTTCGACGGGAGAACCACGATAAATACCTTTGTATTGGTTGGCGTTTTGGCTATTATCTACATAGTTACTTAAATTGATGCTGTCGGGGATGGTTTTGATTAAGTTATAATTGCGGTCATAGACGGTGATGGTGTGGGTGTACATCATATTTTGGGCAAAAAATAACCCTTGGCCGGAATGTACAATAGATTTGGGTGAAATGTTCCCTCCAATGGTTTTTTGTAAGGTCATGGGTTGGGAGGAGGGGGTGGACTCATTAAAGGTGGAATTAGTATCTGTAAATGAGTCTTCATTAAACGAGGAGTCACTATCTGTAAAAGAGGAGTCGGTAAACGGTTCAGGATTAAATTCTCCCGTCTCCTTTTCTGAAAAGGGTTTTATCTCTGTGTTAGAGTCGGTGAAGGGAGTTGTTATTGTTGCATCAACGGTTTCCCCGTTTAATGCTTTGCGGGTGTTGGGGCCAAAAATGCCATCAGGTTGTAGGTTATTCGCTTGTTGAAATTGTTTGACGGCCCGTTCAGTGAGTGGCCCATAATATCCGGTGGTTGGCCCGTTAAAATAGCCTTGATTTTTTAAGGTTTGTTGCAATTCCTTGACAGCTTGGCTTTCTTGTCCTTTTTTTAGCAGTTTGGAGGGGAGAGAAGGGGGAGTGGAGGTGGGGGAAACTTCTCGTAAGACGCTTTCGGTGTTGGGGCCAAAAATACCGTCGGGTTGTAGGTTATTTGCTTGTTGAAAGCGTTTGACGGCCCCTTCGGTGAGGGGGCCATAATATCCCGTCGTCGGCCCGTTAAAATAGCCTTTCGCTTGTAATTCCTGCTGGAGTTGTTTGATGGCGGGACTTTCTTGGCCCCGTTTCATGAGGGCCAAGGTGGGGGTATGATTGAGGATGAGGAGAAAAGTAATGGCCAGTCCCCAACGAGACAGTCTCAAAGCTTTTTGCCACAATTCCGGTTTGATCTTCCAGACAGGGGGGATATTATATTCGATCTGGTTTTCGGCTTCGTAAGCGGCGGTATAGTATTGATATGCTAAACTTTCCATCAATGAACAACCCCTCATGATTCAAGATTCGATCTTTGAGTTGTCACCCCTTTTTGAGGAAATCCGGTTTTTTCCGAGAGAAGATTCTAGAAAACAACCAGATTCCTGTACGAAACGTCGTTTTTAAGGGGCCTGTAACCCAATGAGTTGATCTTCTGGGAAATAGCTGTGATAGCGGCCATTATCTGCCAAAATCGCAACAATTCGTAACGGATAATCGGGATGAATGTTTAAGTCGGACCAAGGGACGGCGATTTCTAAACATTCATCCAAGGCCATTGTGGCATGGGTTTCTTGGGAATGCCACTGGTAGCGATCGCCTGCTTCTGCAAACCAAGTCTCCCCATTGCGAAGATGAATCCCCAGATGATGGTGAAAGAGGTAATTTAAGGGAGACACATTGGGTAAATTCTCCAGAGGGATAGGACTGTTATACATCGTCACCCCTGGATAAAACCACAATAGATGTAATTCGGGGGGTAAGTCCGTTTGGGGGTTCATTCCCGATGAGAAATCCAAGCGGAGATAAAAGTTCAGGTGGTCTAAGCCATAAAAGACCCGTTGTACTAAACTAGCACGGTGCATTGTTCCTCTTGCACCGCCAATTTCAATTCGTCCTGCTTTGTCCCAGTCTTGTTCATCACCCAATCCGTCCACGATAGGATGAATAAAACTCCTAGGAGTGCGATCGCCATTTTGTTCGTGAGAGTCCACGTTGTCCTCCAACTGCGGGGGAACGGGTTCGTTCAATGCCTCATAAATAGCACAAAGATGTTCTCGAAACAATTGGTCAAACATCTGATCTTGGTTTGAGGAATGGCCTTCCCCAAACCACCAGAACCAATCAGACCCCTCGGCAGCGTATAATGCTTCCCAGGCTTGGGGGTTGCTGTCTTCGGTCGCTTCGGGGTGGTTAGCGAGAGTTTCCCGGGCCTCGTAGAGGAGGTCCCAAGCGCGATTTTTCACGGGATCCCCAATCCAAGTGGTAAAACTGCCATCCACCCAAGACCCACTATGAAGTTGATCACTAGACAAGGTTTCGGTGGGGGGGAATTGGTCTAAATATTCGCTAACCGTTACGGCTTCAATCCCTGTATGATCGCTTAATCGTTGATAGAAGGCATTGAGGAAGGGGAGGCCGTCCTGTTGATAAAACTCCCAGCAATTTTCCCCATCTAGGGCGATAGTCACTAACCAGGGGCGATTAGGGTCTAAACTGTCAGAAATGGCTTCTAAATGTCCCATGAGGTCTTTTGCGGCCTTTTGGGGAGTCATGGAACTATACCCAAACCCAATTAAATCGGACAGTCGGTGATCTCGAAAGACAATGGATAAGTCTCCGTGGGGGGTTTCTAAGCGGTAGGGTTGGTAGAGACGGTCCGGTTGATATAAATTCCCCTGATCATTGCGATGGAAATAATGGTCTAGGGTCCACCCTAACACGGCTTCGTCGGAACATAGCCATTGAAACCCCTCTTGGGCAATATAAGGCAAAATAGCGGGACTGACGGACTGTTCTGAGGGCCATAGTCCTTTGGGGGGCCGGCCAAAGCGATTTTGATATAATTCTTGGGCTTTTTGGAGGTGTCGGGGGATATCTTCGGGCCATTGAAAACGCTGTTGGGGAAGCGTCATGTCGGAGACGGCCACTTGTCCGGAGTCGGTGTCTGCTAAGAGGGGGAGGATGGGGTGAGTGTAGGGGGTGGTGGTGACTTCGAGTTGGCCCAACTCTTGCATTTGTCGGTGTTTGGGGAGGATGCGGCTGAGGATTTGTTGTTGTTTGTGGTAAATTTGGGTGCGATCGCGCAAGGTAAACCCTTTCCCCTGTTTCAACCAGGCCGCAATTTCGGGATCATCCCAGAAAATTGGGTCTATCCAGGCTAAATTATGCCAGGCCAATAAATCCCCAAACTCCTGATCTGTCCAATGTTCTAAACACCAAGCGGGTCCCTCCTCTTGTCGTTGCTGATAGAGTTGGGCATAACGGGGATGAGGATCAATTAAGGTTCGGTGATACCCGTCAAAAAAGTGATCGAGAATAAAATGCTTTTGGCCTAAATCTAAGGTCCTCTCATCACTCAACGCCAAGGAGAGATAGGGATCAACCGCTTTTCCGGCAATATAATCCTCTAGTTGCAAAATAAGAGACGGGACTAGATTCACCGTTTGATGTAGCTTGGGATAACGGTCTAAGACTAAAATCAAGTCGAGATAGTCTTTCGTTCCGTGTAACCGAACCCAAGGTAAACGATACTCCCCACTCGCAGAGGATTTATATAAGGGTTGGTGTTGATGCCAGACAAAGGCGACATAAAGGGGATAAGGCATAATAGAAGCAGAAAATCTGGTGATCAGTATTCAGTATAGGAGTTCGCTTGTGGAGTCCAGGGAAAAAAGAATGATCCCCATTCTCCTTGTATCATTTCCCGCTATCTGCCCTATTCTTCTTGACCTTTCCCCGTTTCTGACTGACATCAACTCGGGTCAACCCAAAATAATCTAGGGTTAACCTCTGGTCAGATTACATCACTTGCTCAACTTCAGCAATTTCGGGAATGTACTCCCGCAAACGACGTTCAATCCCCATTTTTAAGGTCATGGTAGAACTCGGACAAGACCCACAGGCCCCTTGTAAGCGTAATTTAACAATTGGCCCGTCAATGTCGGTTAATTCGACGTTCCCCCCATCGGCCATTAGGTAGGGACGTAATTCGTCTAATACCTGTTCTACGTTATCTTTGGTCAATGCCATGGACATAGTTCGTTAGCCTCTTGAAACTTGATTGTTACGTTGTGAACCACTTTCCTCTATCCTAACGTTAGCGGGACGTTTGAGTATCTCAAAGGTCTCATTTTTCTTTCTATGGGTAGAGGATTGAGGATAAGACGGGTGGAAAAACGCCAAAAAGGTTCACTGGGGAGGCATTTACTAAAACTGATCCGGGTCCATCACTGGATCAAAAATGGGTTTATTTTTGTTCCTGCGTTTTTTGCGGGCCGTTTGTTTAATTGGGAGACCATTGCATCCTTGGTGTTAGGGTTTTTCGCATTTTCGCTGATGGCCAGTTGCATTTATGTGATCAATGACTATCTGGATATTCCCCAAGACAAACTCCATCCCGAAAAACGCAAACGGCCTTTGGCCTCCGGGGCCGTGACGAAATCTGAAGCGAATCTTCTCATTATCGGTTTATTTGCGATCGCATTTCTGATCAGCATCTTTCTCTCCTTTCATGCGTTGGCGATCATCTTGGCCTATTTTGTGATGAATTTACTCTATAGCATTCGTCTCAAACATATCGCCATTCTCGATATCTGTATTATTGCCTTTGGGTTTTTACTCCGCATCGCTTTAGGAGGAGTCGTCGGTCAGGTTTTTATCTCCCATTGGTTAATCATGTTAACCTTTCTTCTGTCACTGTTACTCGGATTAGCCAAACGTCGGGATGAATACCTCATTTTTCGCAAAGGAAATAACACCCGCAAGTCCATTGAAGGCTATAATTTAGAGTTCATTGACTTGTCTATGATGTTAACGTCTTCAGTAACGCTGGTGACTTACATTATGTACACAGTTTCTGATGAAGTGGTGAACCGCATTGGCCACCCCAATTTATATGTCACAGCCGTTTTTGTCGTGGTGGGAATTATGCGCTATCTCCAACAAACCCTCGTCTTTACAAAAAGTGGATCACCCACTAAAATTTTGTTGCAAGATGCTTTTCTACAAAGTGTCATTGCCGCTTGGTTACTGACCTTTGGTATTTTAATTTATTGGTAATCCTATGACACAACAACAAGTTATTGCCAACTGGGGAAATTACCCCCAACTCTCCGCAGAAGTTGACGAGTTGGGATTACTTCCTGATGTCCAAAACTATTTACAACAACAATCCCCTTTAACCTTACGGGGAAATGGTCGATCTTACGGAGATGCGTCTCTAGGAAAACAGGTATTTTCAACCCTCAAATTGAATAAGTTTTTAGACTTAAACACCGAGTCAGGGATTCTCACCTGTCAAGGAGGGGTTTTACTCTCAGAAATTTTAGACGTGATCCTCCCCCAAGGACTCTTTTTACCCGTCACTCCGGGGACAAAGTTTATTACCGTTGGGGGGGCAATTGCTTCCGATGTCCACGGAAAAAATCACCATAAAGAGGGCAGTTTCTCCCGTCATGTTTTGTCCTTTGATTTAATGTTAGCTGATGGTACAATTCTCACCTGTTCTCGACAGGAAAATCAAGAGTTATTTTGGCTAACTATGGGCGGAATGGGCTTGACAGGATTAATACTTTCTGCTACCTTTTTACTCAAGAAAATCGAAACCGCTTACATTCGACAAACTTGTATTAAAGCCCGTAATTTAGCTGAAATTATGGACTTATTTGAGTCCTCCACCGACTGGACGTATAGTGTGGCATGGATTGACTGTTTGGCCACAGGGGAAAAACAGGGAAGATCATTATTATTATTAGGAGAACACGCGACTTTAGAAGATGTTTCCCCTAACCAAAAAGCCAACCCCCTAGAAATCCCCCAAAAGCGCAAATTAAACATTCCCTTTTACTTCCCCCGTTTTGCCTTAAATGGGTTAACTGTAAAAGCCTTTAACACCCTATACTATAACAAGCAATGGGCAAAAGAGAGTCAAAGTCTTATTAGTTATGATCCCTTCTTTTATCCCCTCGATAGTATTTATAATTGGAATCGCATTTATGGCAAACCGGGGTTTGTCCAATATCAGTTTGTCTTACCGAAAGAAACCAGTAAAGACGGATTAAGCGAGATTCTTACCACAATTAGCCAGAGTGGTCAAGGGTCATTTTTAGCGGTGTTAAAATTATTTGGAAAGGGAGAACCGGAAGCGTGGTTATCATTCCCCATGGAGGGTTATACTTTGGCCTTAGATTTCAAAGTTCAGCCGAAAGTGTTTGAGTTATTAGAACAGTTAGATCGACTGGTGTTAAAGTATGGTGGACGGTTATATTTAACCAAGGATGCGAGAATGAAGAAAGAAGCGTTACAAAATTATCCCCATTTAGAACAATTTAAGCAGTCTCTCCCCCCTGGGTTTACGTCTCATTTAGCGGAGAGATTAGAGTTAACAATAAACAATAAACAATAAACAATAAACAATGACCCATACTCTAATTTTAGGGGCTAAATCGGATATTGCCCAAGCGATCGCTTATCAATTTGCCCGTCACGGCCATTCCCTGACACTTGCGGCCCGAGAGGTTGATCTCCTTGATCCTCTCGCCAAGGATATTACCATTCAACATCAACAACCCGTCCACCTGCGGGAGTTTGATGGGTTAGATTTTGCCTCTCATGGGGAGTTTTATGAGAATCTTCCCGAAAAACCGACAGTGGTGGTTTGTGTATTTGGGTATTTAGGGGATCAAAAACAAGCAGAGGGGGATTTTGCGGAAACTCAGCGTATTATTAATAGTAATTATACGGGGGCGGTGTCGATTATAAATTTAGTCGCCCAAGACTTGGAACAACGACAAAATGGGACTATTATTGGAATATCTTCGGTAGCAGGCGATCGCGGTCGTCAGAGTAATTATATCTACGGCAGTGCCAAAGCGGCCTTCTCCACCTATTTAAGCGGGTTACGGAATCGTCTCGTCAAATCTGGGGTTCATGTAATCACTGTCAAACCCGGTTATGTGGCCACCCGCATGACAGCAAACATGGACTTACCCCAACCCATCACCGCATCCCCCCAACAAGTGGCTACGGCCATTTATAACGCTTATCGCAGCAAAACCAATATTCTCTATACCCTCTGGATGTGGAGATGGATTTTACTCATTATTCGCAGTATTCCGGAAGGGATTTTTAAAAAACTCAACCTGTAAAGCGTAGAGACAGGACACTTTTGCAGCAAAGAAGACAAAACATGACACAAGAAACGAACTTACCGTGAAGCGAGACTTAACTTACCGGAAAATTGCCAGAGTTGTACATTTGGTGGCGATATAACGTACATAAATTAAACAGGCCACCCACTAATCCCCAAGCTAACCCAATGGTTAAACTTCCATAAACCGGGTTGCCACTACCAAAGGTGGCGAGAAAGTATAATACCTGTTTAATGGCGGGAGTAGCAATCATTTCCCCCCCAGGGAGACAACTCAACCCCCATAAACCCAGTAACCCCATCCCGACTAAGATAATAGGACTGGCAAAGCTGAAAAACACCGTTAAAGTGAGGGAAAGAAAACCGTTGTAGTTAGAAGATAGTTTCATAATGGGAGAAACTCCGTGAACACCTAACTCTTGCAAGTTAGGAGGACATCTAGATAGGCGATGACCACAATGTTAATCTAGCGAGAATCACTGAGTTTTCCACGCAATTGTTTTAATTCTTAAAATAAACTGAAAAATATTGGTCAAATCCGGCTTAGGGCTTGACAAAATGATACTTTATGTAGTTTAGTAACTTCACGTAACAGAACACTACGGTTTTGCGGAGTGGGTGATCAGTTACTAGGGGTAGAGGGTTTTTAAAGGCAGACGGCAGAGGGCAGAGGGCTTTTCAAGGCAGAGGGCAGAGGGCAGAGGGCTTTTCAAGAAGGCTCATCTTTAACCCAAGGCTCATCTTCATCAGACCTTATAATGATAACGAACTAGCTTGGATCAAAAATTGTGTGACTCATGGTTCAAACGCCTTTTTCCTATGACACCCTCTATCCTGATTCAGATGGGCAACCCATGGCCGACAATACCGAACAGTATGAATGGATCGTGCGTTTGGTTACAAATCTCAAGCATTTATTGAAAGATGAAATGGCATTTGTGGCGGGAGATTTGTTGTGGTATCCCGTGAAAGTTGAAGAACCCCCAGTCCCCCGACAAGCACCGGATGTAATGGTGGCCTTGGGTCGTCCTCCTGGATATCGAGGGAGTTATAAGCAATGGGAGGAGGACAACGTTGCACCACAAGTGGTTTTTGAAATTCTTTCCCCCACGAATACCCGTCGAGAAATGGCAGAGAAACAGAAATTTTATGAAGATTATGGGGTTTTAGAGAGTTATTATTATGACCCCGAACGTCAAGACTTCTGGGGGTTTGTGCGTCAACAGTCCGATGATATTTACACTTTGATTACTGCGTTATATCTCCCTTGGACTTCACCTCTATTACAAATTCGCTTTGAATTGTTTGAGGATGGGTTAACGGTGTTTTATCCCAATGGTGAACCGTTCACCGACCCGGAAACCAGTTTGTTGGAACGGGATCAGGTTAAAGCGGAACGAGATCAAGCTCAAACTAAACTAAACCAAGCCTTAGTCAAACTGCAAGAGTTGGGTATTGATCCGGATACTCTTTAGTTGATGGTTGATAGAGGTTAGAAACGGGGTTTCTATCGAAATTTTAGGCGAAAAGAATTAACTGGGAATAGAAACTCGGTTTCTCGCTACTTGAATCAAACCACAAAGACACAAAGGACACAAAGGACAAACCATTAATTATCCATTCCCAATTCCCCATTACCCATTCCCCAAATTAATCCGATCGCCCAATTGAATTAAAAGCTGCTGGGTCTTATTATCCCGTTGTTTCAGTTGTTCGACTTTATCACAACTATACAAAACCGTTGTGTGGTCTTTCCCCCCAAACTCCTCGCCAATGCGGGGTAAACTTAAATCGGTATGGTGTCGCATTAAATACATTCCGACCTGACGGGCCCAGCTAATTTCTCGACGACGGGATGTTCCCCGTAAGTCTTCGATGGAGACTCCAAAGGTCTCGGAAATGGCGTTTAAAATGGCTTGGGGGGTGGCTGCAATCTTTTCGGCGGGGGGATTTAAGACGGGGGCAACATTTTCTACGGTCATCGCTAACCCGGAAATGGAGGTGTAGGCAATGGTTCGGGTTAACGCCCCTTCTAATTCCCGAATATTGGAGGTGTAGCGGGTGGCAATATATTCAATGACTGCTTTGGGTAAACGGGCATTCTCGTCCTCGGCTTTCCGTTGTAAGATGGCCATGCGGGTTTCTAAATCCGGGGGTTGAATATCGGCAATTAATCCCATGGAAAATCGAGAGCAGAGTCTTTCTTGTAGTCTGGGGATGTGGTGGGGGGGACGATCTGAGGCTAAAACGACCTGTTTTCCGGCTTCGTGTAAGGTGTTAAAGGTGTAGAAGAATTCTTCTTGGGTGTATTCTTTCCCTTCAATAAACTGGATATCATCCACTAATAGTACATCGGCGGCTCGATAGTGGTCGCGGAAAAGCTGCATCCCGTCCTGGCGAATGGCCGTGATTAAATCATTGGTGAATTTTTCGGTGGAGACGTAGAAGACTTTAGAATCGGGGTGGATTTCTTGGCGATAATGGCCGATGGCCTGCATTAGGTGGGTTTTGCCTAACCCGACTCCTCCGCAGAGAAAGAGGGGGTTAAATTCTCGGCCTGGGGATTCCGCGACGGCCAAGGCCGCAGCGTGGGCCATGCGGTTGTTTTCCCCGACGACAAAGCGGGAAAAGACATATTTGAGGTTGAAATGGGTGGGGGTGGGGTGGGTTTGGGGGGGGTCTCCTTGTAAGCTGGCGGAGGTGGTCCCCATTTTGGCTAAGGTATCATCTCCTTGGGTGGTGGTGAAGCAAATTTCTACGG
Organism: Spirulina sp. CS-785/01; assembly: GCF_028330525.1. Classification (GTDB taxonomy): domain Bacteria; phylum Cyanobacteriota; class Cyanobacteriia; order Cyanobacteriales; family Spirulinaceae; genus JAQMSD01. The sequence goes on along the minus strand of NZ_JAQMSD010000175.1, from coordinate 53,149 downwards.
AATAGCCCAAAATGTCTTCGACGACTTCGGCAATGGTGGGGATGTAGTGTTTTTGTAACCAGTTGCGGGCGAAGGGGTTGGGGGCCTGGATGATTAAGGTGCGATCGCGCCACGATTGTAGGGTGGCTGGTTGAATCCACGTTTCAAAGGTGGGGTTTTTTAACTGTAATTGCAACCGGACTAACACTTCCTGCCAAAGTTGATCGGGAGACATAGGCATGGGGAAAAATGGGGTTGGGATTAAAATATTAACAGGTATCTTGTAAGCGCGAAGGGTTATGGCGGATTCTCTAAAGATTGTGCATCAGGGGCATCCTACCCTGCAACAAACAGCACGGGACATTCAATACCTTGATGATCCCCAGTTACAAAAATTAATTGACCATTTGATCACGACGGTTCAAGAAGCGAATGGAGTTGGGATTGCGGCCCCCCAGGTGGCAGCGTCTCTCCGTCTTTTTATTGTGGCCTCTCGCCCCAATTCCCGCTACCCCTACGCCCCCCAGATGCCTCCTACTGCTATGTTAAATCCCCGGATTGTGGCGCACTCTCAGGAGACAGTGAAAGATTGGGAAGGGTGCTTGAGTGTGCCAGGGGTGCGGGGGTTAGTGCCTCGCTATCGAGAGATTGAAGTGGAATATTGCGATCGCGCGGGTAATCTCCAACGGCAAGTCTTAACGGATTTTATCGCCCGCATTTTCCAACACGAACTCGATCATCTCGACGGTATTCTCTTTATTGATCGCTTACAATCCCATGAAGATCGCTTCACTGAAGAAGAATACCAAAACAGTCTCGCCCAATCACGGTAAACCTGCTTTCAAGCTGCATGAAAACCAACAATATTACCCGCTACGCCGACCTTTTAGCGGCTTTAGGATCACCTACGCGATTAACCCTAATTCGTCTTTTAGTCAAAAAACACCCCCAAGGGATGATCGCTGGAGAATTACAAGCACGTCTGCAACTCACTCCCGAAAAACTCCGCTATCACCTCGAAAAATTAAAACAACAGGGATTAATTCAAGTGAACCCCGATGGGGATAATCTTGTTTATACTGTCGATGTGTCGTTATTAGAAGATTTATTGGCTTTTTTCTATGCGGAATGGTCTGTCCGTCAACAAATTGTAGATTGGGATCGAGTCCATGAGAAAAAGGACGCTTGGTTAAAGGATTCCTTGGCCGCAGAATTAGCCGATCCCGATAATTTAGAACATCTTCTCCCCCTCTCTATCTATGAACGTTTGGGGGGAAAAGCCTTACAAGTCTTACTTTTAGCCCGATCTGAATCGAGTCGCATTCAACATAATTTTATCGGCACAGAGCAGATTTTATTAGGGTTAATGCGGGAGGGAAGTGGCAATGCGGCCAAGAGTCTCTATGACTGGGGAATGCAGTTAGATCAAGCCCGAATTGCGGTACAACAGTTTATTGGAGAAGGCCGAGGCAGTGGGGAAGAAATCCCTTTTACTCCCAGAGCGCAGCAGGTGTTACATTATGCGTTAGAGGAGGCTATTGCAGGGGGTCATATTATTATTAATACGGAACATCTCCTGTTAGGTATTGTCCGAGAATGGGAAATCTCCAAACAACACCATGAACCCCTTAGTGTGGCATCAAAACTCCTCTCTCAAGTCCCTGTTTCTCCCCAAGAAATGTTACAACATTTACGGGAGTTGTGAATTTAGTAGTGGGGAATTGGTGAACCACAAAGACACAAAGAACACAAAGAATAAAGAACACAAAGAATAAAGAACCATTGTTTATGGTTAATTGTTAATATTCCGACTGGGAGGATATTCTCCCTGAATAAAACCTTTTGCGAGTTTTTGGAGTTGCCAAGTTGTACCCGTTAGAAGCAAGAGAAGTCCTGCTAACAACACCACTCCCCACATCGGGAGATGATAGCCAATGGTTATCGGTAAGGCAATGAGTAAGAACACAATGAGAATTGCGCTAATTTTTTGTAACCCTTGCACCCGCTTTAAAGCAGTACGGCAACTCGAACAATGTTCGGTATGAGACTGATAACGTTCTAAAAGAATCTCTCGATTCGTTTCTGCGGGGGGAAAGTCCTGATGGGGGAAGGGTTCACCATAGGTTTCCACCCACTGACGGTAAGCAAGGACAAAACGATCAGAGCGGGTGGGTAAATAGCAGGTTTTGGCGTAGGATTGAGGGGAGTCTGCGATCGCGCGTTCTTGGAGATGGAGAAATATTTGATCATCCTCCAAAATCCCCATTTGATTTAAATGAGCATACCAACGAGGAGTCAGTTTAAACGCGAAACGGGGAAACGGGGATTTAAACCGGAACGGCAACCGGATGAGAGCGCGAGATTTCCCTTTGTCTATGGGGGTTGCATAAACCACCGTCATTACTTGGCCAAAGGGACTCTCCTCAATATCATGCCACATTAAATTGGGCGCAACAAAAGTTGTTTTTTGAGACCCCAGTTGGCCTCGTCGGGGTCCTTCTTCCCAAAATCCCGTAAACCCTGATTGCTCAATCTCAGAGACTTCTAAGACAAACTCTTTCGCATTCTCCCGTTTTCCTACTCTGGGATGGTGGGTAAAGGAAACGTGACTGGTATCTAGGACATTTTCCAATAATGTCACTACATCATAAGGCACATCTCGAAACACATCAATTTTAGTCCATTGTTCCTGATGTTGCTCTAGGGGAGGCACAAGGGGTAGGGGTTGCTGGGCCGCTTTTTCTGGTGTTCCGGGGTAAACAAATAAAATGTCTTGGGCCACTTTTGTGGGATAGGTGCGAACTTGGGCCCGGGGACTCTCATTGGCCGTGCCGTTTTCTTGATCAAAGGGGATGCGATCGCAAGTTCCCTTTTCCGTAAAGGCCCAACCATGATACGGACATTCCAAACACCCATCTTCGGTGATGCGGCCTTCTGAAAGTGGGGCCAAACGATGAGGACAACGATCTTCAAACACCACCCAGTCCTGAGTTTGTGCGTCCCACCAAATCACAAGAGGTTGTCCCAACAAAACAAAGCGCGTTGGTGCAGTTTGATCTAAATCGCGCACAAACTGCACCGCATACCACACCTCAAACCAATCAAACTCGGTATTTTTCGCCGTTATGGTGTCTGACAATTCCAAATTTTCCATTATCTATTCTCCTGTAAAAAAGGGCATAACTCCGCCAAGGAACAGCGATCGCAATCTGGCTTTTTCGCCTTACAAACCGCCCGACCATGATAAATTAAACGAATCGACCAATTTTCCCATTCCGGTTGCGGTAATAACCGCATTAAGTCCCGTTCAATCTTCACCGGGTTATCCGCTTCAGTGAGTCCTAAACGCTGGCTGAGACGTTTTACATGGGTATCTACTGTCACCCCTTGAATAATCCCAAATCCATGGGCTAACACCACATTAGCTGTCTTACGAGCAACCCCCGGTAACGACAACAACAACTCCATTTGTTTAGGGACTTCCCCCCCAAACTCGGCCACAATTTTCTCACACGCTCCCTGAATATTTTTGGCTTTATTGCGATAAAATCCAGTAGAACGAATTAAGGTTTCTAATTCCTCCCGGTCTGCATTGGCCAAGGCCAACGCATCGGGAAAGCGAGCAAATAAAGCAGGAGTGACTTTATTCACCCGTTCATCGGTACATTGAGCAGACAGAATGGTGGCCACCAGTAATTGCACGGGGGTTTCATAGGTTAAACTGCACGTCGCATCAGGATATTCTCGTTTCAGACGAATTAATATCTCTAAGGCACGTTGTTTTTTACTTGACCAAGTACGGGTGATACTCATTTTTTAGATAATGGATAATGAATAATGGATAATTGAGTAATCAGGAGTCTAAATAATTACCAATTACCAATTACCGATTACCCATTACCCAAAAGACTTATTGAAACAACTCTTGAATGACTTGTAAATTGGCGGTATCCCGAATAATTAGGAATACTCCTAAACTGAGTAACAACACCAAACCCGTCTGCATAATGCCATCTTGAATGCGGGTGGGGAGGGGTTTGCCTCGGACTCCTTCAATGAATAAAAAGGCTAATTGTCCTCCATCTAAGGCCGGAAGCGGCAAGATATTAATAATCGCCAAGTTAATGCTAATTAAAGCCCCAAATTGAAATAAACTGGTCAAGTCTGATTGGGCTAAATTTGCGCCAATTTCAACAATTTTTACCGGCCCGGCCACTTGTTCTGCGGTTTCGCTGAAATTACTTACCAGTTTGGCAAACCCTCCAAAGGTTAAGGTTGCTAAACGCTGAAACTCCGTTCCTCCTTGTTGGAAGGCTTCAATTAAACTGGCTTTTTTCCGGTTTAATTCTCCGTTGGGGGAGAGAATAACCCCGATTTTCCCTTGACCATCGGGCCCCCGTTCTGGGGTAACTTGGAGGGAGACTTGTTTCTCCTCCCGTAAAACCGTCACGTCTAGGGTTTCTTCGGGGGAGGTTTGAATGGTTTTCATGAGGGTTTTCACCGCTTCATCGGAGGCCCCCAGTTGTTGGGACTCGATGGAGATAATGACATCCCCTGCTTGGATTCCTGCCGCTTGGGCCGCGGTCACGTCTTCGGTCATCACTTGGGGAACGGCCACTCCGGGCTGATATTGGAAGTCTGGGATGCCGACGGTGGCGATTTGGGAGACTAAGAGGAGGTAGGCAAAGATTAAATTGGCAATCACCCCGGCACTGATGACGATCGCGCGGTCTAAGATCGGACGATTCCGTAATAAATTGGGGTCATCGGGGGGGATATCACTATCGGGATCATCATCAGGAAATCCGACAAATCCTCCCAACGGGAAGGCCCGTAAGGCATATTCGGTTTCGGCCCCTTGGTATTTCAGCAAAATCGGCCCAAAGCCGATGGAAAACCGATTTACGTGGATATTTTGCAGGCGTGCTGCGGTAAAATGCCCTAACTCGTGGACGATGATTAGGACTGCGAGGACTGCGATCGCCGCCAGAACTGACATAGGATTTTTTTAACTTAATTTAATAACATCAACCAATTGTTAATATTCTGACACATTCTTTCAGATTACTCCTTGGATTGGGGAGAATCGGGTGAGGGAGTGCCTTGATAAATGCTGACAATCCAGGCTTTGAGCCAATAGTTATGGCTGAAGTTTTCCCGATCGCGGTCCACCACATCGGCTAAAAGTTCCAGTTGCGTTTCACTTTGGGGAACTTTCACCCCTTGACGCATGGCCTCAAAGTCTTCTTCGCTGATCAGGTCGCGGGAGGAGACATAATAATTGCGATCGCGCAATCGCTGTTCAATATCCCGACCATTCAAGCGAAACCGTTCAATACAGTCTTGCACCATCTGAGACAGGGTTTTGGTCTGGGGTTTTTTCAGAGGACTAAAGGATTGTGCGGTTTCTCGAAACTGGGAGGGAGAGGAAAAGGGAATCACAGAGGGGTCTGTGGAGGTTTTAGGAGAGGTGGTTTTCAGGGGGACCGACTCTAAGGACTGATAAAGGGAGTCCGCGAGATCACGCATTTGTCTGGCCGAGGCCACTAAGGCCGTTTTCGCATTGTTGGAGAGGGAGAGAGAGGACGGTTCACTGGGGGGTTTTCTCTCACTCTCGGTTTTATTAGAATTGCGATCGGGTTGTTCCCCCGTATCCAAATAACGAATTAACTCCCAATATTGCCACCCCAGATGTTCCGCTAAACTTCTCAATTTTTGCGCATCCGGTTCAGTCCGCCAATCTAAAGTTAACCAGGCCTTCGCCGTCCGACTCGACCCAATGCCTAAACGATGGGCAATTTTGGCATAACTTTCGCCCATTTGCCATTGATTCTTGAGTAATGTTTGTAAACGTTCTCTGTAACCGTCTGGTAACGATGGTCCTTGACCCAACATAATGCAATTATTCCGCAAAGATGCAAATATACCGTTAAGTTGACAGTCCCACGGTTTTAATACCGTGGGATTCTCAAGTCGTCCCTAATCGGACGCTTGAAAGCGCAGTCAAGGCACTTCTAAACACTCCACCGAGGTCTATCCCCAGTTTTGTGCTTACTTTAATCTTTCTTTTGTACTGTACCAAGATGTCAGCCCGAAAACGCGCTTTTCATAGGAAAATCCTCCCATCAAGAGAGCGAGGGAAGGAAACCCGACCAAGAAAAGGGCATTGGTTGGGATTATTCGACGGAATTTTGCGGGACTTCTCCAATAGAGTCTGCGGGAGTTTGACGGGTTTTCCGTTGCTCTAACAGCATTTGTCCCAATTCCGAAAGTAACAGGGTGACTAAGATACCATCATCCAACCAACCGACAATGGGGAAGACATCCGGGGACAAGTCAAAGGGACTGATAAAATAGGCAACGGTGGCAAGAATAATCACCCAACGATACTTATTGTGGCGTAACATCCGCCGATACCACTGATAGAAACTATTGACCATGGATTGCATAAGACGGAAACTCCTGCTCATTTCTCTTGTATTGTGACGGATTTTCCCAAGCAGGGAAAGGTGCAATATCCGCGTTTTGCTGGGGTAGTATTCCTCCTCTCTCTCCTCCGAAATTGGCTAAACTTCTCTTGTAGGGCCACTGTATTTCTCCTTTCATCCCTTGCTAAGATGAACAGGTAATCCTGTGCGAGAAATAACGCCATGTCCGCTTCTGACGATAATTTTACCCCAGACTTGGGGGATAATGCCTCAGATTGGGTTTTAACCGTCTTGGCAGCGAAATTAGAGGAGACCCGCAAAACTCATCAACAATGGTATGATTCACAAAGTCGCGCGATCGCTGCCTTAACCGACACCATTCACAACCACCGCAAAACCGAACTAGATTTAATTCAAGCCAACGGCCAAGCCATTAATGACCTCATCCACTCCTTAGACACTCTCCAAACCCAACAAATCTCCGTTACCCGAATTATCACCGAAAAACAGCAAATCATGCAGGACTTCAAAAGCATGATTCAAGAAATCATCGCGGGAAGACAACAGTACGAACAAGAAACCACCCGTCAAATTCAGCATATCACCCAACAAATGGCCACCTTGCAAACCCAGTTTATCGAGATGCAAAAGGAAGTTTTCAGCCTCCTCGATGAAGTCCGTCACTCCCAATAAGAAAAGCTGAAGGCTGAGTGCTGACGGCTGAATACTTACCAAGTGAGACTTTCACTCACCTTCCCCTGCTTTCCCCACCCAGATAGATTAAAATAGACCCCTGAATCCATCTTGCAACTGTGTCATGAACGTTACCCCGACTTCCCTTCCCGATGTTTTAGTCCTAGAACCAAAAATCTTTCAAGATGAACGAGGCTTTTTCTTTGAAAGCTACAATGCTCGCAAATTTGAGGAAGAAACGGGATGCTCTCCGCAATTTGTCCAAGATAATCATTCTCGGTCAGTGCGTCATACGTTGCGCGGCCTGCACTACCAAATTAAACAACCCCAAGGGAAGTTAGTCCGGGTTATTGTGGGGGAAATTTTTGATGTGGCGGTAGATTTACGGAAGTCCTCCCCCACCTTTGGCCAGTGGACGGGATGTCGTCTCAGTGCGGAAAATAAGGCACAGATGTGGGTCCCAGTGGGGTTTGCTCATGGGTTTCTGGTGTTGTCGGAGGTGGCTGAGGTGTTATACAAAACAACGGATTTTTATGCACCGCAACATGAGCGTTCTTTACTCTGGAATGATACTAAGGTAGGGGTAGAGTGGCCGTTGAGTGACTGTCCCATTCTCTCTCAGAAGGACAAGCAGGGGTTATCCTTGGATGATGTCCCCCTGTTTGATTAATGGGTTTTAATGGGTTGGAAAACCACAAAGACACAAAGGACACAAAGAAGGGGATAAAGGGGGAGAAGATCATTTTTTCTTGAATGATTCTCCTGTCAAGCTCATTTCGGTGTCGTTGGAGATGCTATATTTTGGACAAACCAAGCTCTTGAGCGGTTGACGGCTATTCATAGTTATAATAAATTCATTCAATCCCAATCTAGTCACCGCCTAGCACATTTCGATTATCACATTTTGTGATTTTTGTCAAATCCATTCCTCGCGCTGGTGGCAAAATTCTGTAAGCGACTCCTCCCCAAAATTCCCCTTTTCGAGGCTAAAATCACGGAGTAATGGGGGGTTGAAGGGTGTGTTTTGACGAGAAGATATAAAAACGCCTTGGATTTTAATTTTTTGTCAAGGGGCCTTTATTGTACCAAACGGCGCAATCTCGTTACTCAGATCAAGGGAAAATTTTGGTTAATTTTTGTTAAATTGGGGGTTTCGATACAAATAAAATATTTTTAAACTCTATTTTAATAATTAAAACTTATCTATTCTGAAATCCCAAAAGAAACGGGACATTGTACACAACGTCCCGACAGATTATAATAAAGTCTGAATGATGGGTTTAAATTCCTGCATTCCCCAGTGCTAAACCCGCTACCAGCATTCCTAAGACTAGGAAAGGTTGTGCGCTGGCTTGATATTTGACATCATTTTCCAAGGGATCACGAAGGAAGTACATATCTTGGAAGGTGATTTGCGGAATAATCAGTAATAGGAGAATCGTGGCGTAGAGATTCTGATTAATGCTGATTAAATAGCCCGCAATTCCCGCTTGAAAGACATCAATGGCTAAAACACAAATCCAAGCGGCTGTCCCCACCCCAAACATAACGGGGAGAGAACTTAATCCCAACTGGCGATCGCCCTCTACACTTTTGAAGTCATTGACCACAGCAATGCCCAACCCAGCTAAACTGTAAAACAGGGTTAAAACCACAATCGTCCAATTTAATTCCCCAAATAACGCATGGCCGGCCCACCAAGGCAAGGCAATATAACTCGCACCGAGGGCATAATTCCCTAACCAGCCATTCTGTTTTAACTTCAGAGGGGGGGCAGAGTAAATATAAGCGAGAAATGCCCCCAGTAGGGTTAAACAAACCATAATCGGGAAATCATGGCCCGCCCATCTATCTAACAGATAAGCAATACCAAATCCCCCCAATAATAAAACCAGAATTTGAGTAATCACTTGGGGAACTGAAATCGCCCCAGAGGGAATCGGACGATAGGGTTCATTAATTGCATCAATTTCTTTATCGTAAAAGTCGTTCAGGGTTTGGGTATAGCCCGTCATGAGGGGGCCAGAGAGTAACATACAGGTGACAGCTTTCAGGATATCTTCGAGTTCCCAACTGTAATTTCCCGATGAAGCAGCCCCACAGACCACCCCCCAAATCAGGGGAATCCAAGTGATGGGCTTCATCAGTTGCAAGCGAATTTTCCAGATATTCTTTTCTTCTGCTGCACCCTTCATCCCTAGCATTTGCCGGGTTTTTGAGGAGTTTTTGCTTTGTTCTTTATTTGTCATTGTTATTGGTTGTTGGTTGTTGGTTGTTGGTTGTTGGTTGTTGGTGACAAACTCCTTCCTCCTTCCTAGTTGGTGAGCTTGTCGTTCACGTAGTGTGCGCGGAGCGCAAACCACTGCCATCTGCCATCTGTCTCCTGCCTTCGGATGCTGGTGACTGAAAAAGAACTTACAAGGAAATAATCAAATAGGGTTTTTGGAATTTTGCCCCTTTAACGGGTTGGCCGGTGAAGGGAGGGGGGAGGATTAGATTTCTTCGTTGATCTCCGGCTTCAATGGTTAATTCTGGCCCGTATTGAGTCAGTTTAACTTGTTGTTTGCTAAAACCTGGTAAAAAAACTTTCACCTGTCGAGATGGGCTGTCAATTTCGATAGGTTTGGGGATATCTCCCACATTGCGAAGGTTGGGGAGTGCATCCATGAGGGGTTGCCAGTCGTCTCCCTGCCATGGGGGAAGGGGAATGATGGGCAAGGGGGAGAATTCACTGCTTTGGGCTGAGGGGGAGTTGGTTTTGTTCCAGAGGACTCCACCGACGGAGACTCCCACTTGTTGCGCACTGCCCCAGAGATATTGGGCTTTAGCGATGGCCATGGGGCTATCATCGGTAATCAGATAGGCTAACACCCGTTTGGGGTCTGCAATGGCTTTTTCGCCTTCTTGCAGGAGCGATCGTATTTCATCGGTGGGTTCTTCGGCAAAGTTTTCTAAGGACCAAGACCGATTGAAAATGGCATTGGTAATGGGTTGAACAAAGGGGGCCAAGGCTTTCCCTAAGTCAGATTCGAGAATAACTTGGCGAAACCGTCGTAAATACCAATTGGCACTGCCCGGAATGCCAAAGCCTTTTAAGGTGCTTAAATCCCCGGCCCCATCGTAGATAATCACATCATATTTAAAACTGGCGTTAAAATTGCGTATTTCGTAGAACGATAAAGCGGTTTCAATGCCAGGGAAAACTGCTAATTCTTGACCATAGACGTTTTTTAAGGTGGGAGACCGTAAATATTGTGCTTCTAAGGACTTGACCTCCTCCCAACCTTTTTCTAGCATGACGGGGGATTGGAATTGCACCACCGATAAATTCGGGGCAATTTCCGTGGGGTCTGGGGTGACAGGGACACCGAGTTGTACGCTAAAGGCGGGTGTGGGGTCTTGGGTGGCCAACAGCACACGATCGCCGTTTTGGGCTAATTTTTTAGCCGCAGCGATCGCTACTGTTGTCCGGCCTACCCCACCTTTACCAAGAAAGGTGATTAAATGTGCCATGCTGGGGATGTTTAGACTGCTTTGAGTTCGTCTTCAAAAAACCAGGTGGCCGTATTGTCGTCAAATTCAATGACTGCACCAACACCACTACCATCGGTCATTTTGAACCCTTTTACTGTACCAACTTTACCCAGTTTATCGGCAACATCCCGATCAACGCGATCTCTGATTCGGCAGACTTGAACTTTTTGCCCGATTTCCATTCCTACTCCAGTCACTATCATCCATGTACTTAGACCATTACACAGTTTAGGGCAAAATCTGTCCCCAGGGAATAGTGGAGAGTTGAGATGGGGGAATAGGGGGATGGAGAGATAGGGGGGATGGGGGAGAAAAATAGTTTCAAACAATAATGAATAATAGTTCATTATCAATTATCCATTATTCATTATCCACCGATGACCCATTACCCATTACCCATGACTCACCTAAAGAAAATTATTCTTGCGATCGCCGTTTTCGGATTTTGTACAATTCCCCGTCTCGCTAGGGGGGAAACGCCATCACCAATCCAAGTAATTGATCGGGAAAGGGCTACGCAAAATACCGTCTTATCTCCAGAGGAGGTAGAGAAAATTGCCCGCTTACAGGGGTTTGTCCAACCTGTGGTGATGAGTGAGATCAGTCCCGATGGGACAACGGTAATTTTTCGTAAAAGTGGCTTAGGGGTGGACAAGCCACCGCTTTTTCTCTTGAATATAGAGAAGGGAACAACGGTCGAAATTGATCGGGAAGCATTTGGGGAGTTTGAACCGAGACAGTTTTATTGGCGCGATCGCAACACGGCCATTGCCCCTCTCTCCCAAGTCACTCCCCAAGGCCGCAAACAAGCCTTATTTCGGGTCAATCGTCAGACCGGAGAAGTCACCCAACACCCCCTCAACCTCCCCGGTATTTTGCGTAGTGTAGCCCCCAATGGGTCACGGGTTTTGGTGGAATTAACTCCCGATGTGGCCAAGTTTCCCTTCCCAGAAATGGCTGTTTATCATTTACAGGACAATCAAGACCCTATCCGCTTCACCCTACCGTCTCACAGTACCTTCCTAGACGCGGCATGGACTCCCCTGGGCGACCAGTTGGCAGTAATTTCCTTTGTTGAACCCGATCGCCCGCCTGTGAACGGTATAGGGGCAAATCCTGCGTCTTTTATTACACGGGATGCCCAAGGGTTAATCCCTCCCTCGGAGAGTCCTTTTGTGGAGAAAAGTGTTTTATTGACGTTTGATTTAACTCAGGGGGGGAGAGGCCGGTTATTAGAAGCAAAACGAGGAGATGGGGGGATTTTTTCGAGTATTACTTGGAGTCCAGACGGGAAATTGTTGATGGCCGGGTTACGCTATCCCAGTCAACCCGCAGGCCGCGACTATCCGGTGTATTATCCCCTAGTGGGAGAACGCACTACGTTTCGCTTTTACAATACCCAGTTAGAGGAATTGTATCGCTTGGAGTCTCCCCAGGTGGCCTCGGCCATGGGGACAACGGGGGAATTTATTTCTCCTGGGGAGGTGTTGTTTACGGCCCAAGTGGGGATGAATTCCCATCTTTACCTGTATGATCTTATTAGCCAAGACTTACAGAATTTGTCCGACTGGCCGGGGACCTATGCCGAAGTTCAAGTTTCTCCAGAGACTTCGCAACTGTTGTTTCGCTACAGTTCCTTTGTGGACCCCCCAGAATTGTACCGCATGGACTGGCGGACGGGAGACACGACTCCCCTTAGCCAGTTTAATGAATCTTTGGCGACCCTGAGCCAATTTTACGTCGATCCGGTGACATTTGAATCGGAGGAGGGGGAACAGTTTCAGGGGGTGTTACTCCAACCTCCCGATAGTGAGTTTCCTCCCCAGGATGTTCCCTTGGTGGTGTGGCAAGAAGGGGGGCCTTTTGCCACTATGAAGAATCAATGGTTAACGACGGTGGAGAGTCCTTTTGGATTATTGCCCAATTTTGGCTTTGCTTTGCTGGTGATGCCCTTGTATGGACGACATGGGTTTGGGGCCAATCGTTTTTTAGAGTTGTATAGCGATCGCAATTTTGGCACTGTCGATATTGAGGCCATGGCCGAATTATTAGAAGATGCCGTTGAGTTGGGTTATACGTCTCCCGACCACATTGGGGTGATGGGGTGTTCCTATGGGGGGTATTTTGCCCACCAAAGTATTATCCGCTATCCGGAGTTATATGCGGCGGCCAATGCCCAATGTTCCATTCTCGATTGGGGGTTAGATTGGCTAAACACCCATCCTGCTAGGACTCCTTTTGCTTATGGGAGTTTAACCCCCTTTAATGGGGAGAAGGAGTTTCAACAAGATTCTCCCTTGTATCAGTATGAACAGGTGACGACTCCGTTGTTAATGTTTAAGGGGAGTGAGGACTTTTTGCCCCTTGAACCGGATCAGTTTTATGTGAATATGATAGCAGAACAAGGAGTCCCGGTTCGTTTTTTGGAGTTTACGGATGCTGGCCACGGGTTGGTGGATGAACAGGGGAAAGCTATCCCAGAATATCAAAATTATGCCGCCCAAGTTGTTATTGACTGGTTTCGTCAATATTTAAAATAGGTGATTGGTCATTGGTGATTGGTCATTGGTGATTAGCCTTGGGCTTAAATCAGGGGAAATTACTTTATTCTTATGTTGACAAAATAAAAACAATATGGTAAAAAGAAGGGGGCTTATCTTCGAGCCATCAACATTCCCTCATAATACTAATATTGTCTCCTAACCTATTCTGAGGAAGGAGCGGGCGGTTGTTCCTATCTGCTTGGTTTGGGGCCGGATTAACCACTACCCATTCTCCGGTTTGCTGATCTCGATAGACTACAAAGGGTTGTTGTTTTAAGGGGAGATTAGAGGGTTTCGCCATACAACCTCCTAAACGATTGGTAAGGGCAAATTATATCTATTCTCTCCAAGGTTTTACGTATCTTCACTGATCTTGGTAAGTGTTTATTGTGTCATCTGTGCCAAAACCCGTTGATCTCGATCACAAATTTGAGTTCACTCCTATTCCCAAGGCATGAAGCGGGTTAAGATACGAAGATGTTGAGATAACGGCTTGAATGAGACGCGATCGCAGTTTAAAATCCCGAAAATGTCGTTCGGTGTGGGGTTGGTTACTCTTAACCCTCTTTACCTGTCTAGGAGTAGTGCTGACTTCCTCTCCCCTCCTGGCCCAAATTCCTGGACTGAATGTCAGTGGTGAGACAGTGAGTTCAATTCCCAATATCCCCACCAAACGCATTGGTAATTTAGAAATTGCTCCCGTGTTTCTCGATGGGGTAATGATTAGAGAAATTAGTGCAGCCATTGGTTTCGAGGAGTCTCAAGAGGATATAGAAACGCGAGATTTAACAGCGGCCTATCGTTCCCAATATGTGAGTAATAAGTTACAGCAAATTTTAGATGGAATGGGGCAATATACGAAAAAAAAATTCACGCGATCGCTCCATTTGCAACATTTACGAGAAGTCCAACAATGGGACTCCTTTGATCTAGACAAAATTCTCCCCAAGCGAGGACTCTTTGCTCAACAAATTAAAGCACTCAATCGACAATTACTCCTCAATAGCGAAAAAGTAGAGGATGGGTCTTATATTATTAAAGCCGCTTTTCCTCGCGGTGCGCCCATAGAAACAGTGGTGACGGTGACAAAGGCCGACGCACTCTTTCAGCAAACCTCCACCGTTGAATTAGCGCAACGATGGACAAAAAATTTGCAAATTGAATTACTCCAAGGGTGGTTAATGCGCCAACCCATTGCAGTGGAATTAGGAGTCATTTTTTCCCTATTGGTGGTGCTTACTGTTGTCCTTTTGACCCTAATTATTCGCTTTTTCCAGTTTCGGCTGCGACGCAGTGGCAAACATTTACAGGCCCAAGCCTCGGCCCAAACCGCAGCGTTACAAGTAGGGGAAGAAGGGTCAAGTCAGACTCTAACCCCCTTAGAAAGACTGACGGCACAAATGCAAAAACTGGCCATTGACCGCAATTATAGTGTCAATAAATTTTTACGGGGTCTTCTCTATTGGGGACAAATTTTGCTCTGGTTTCTCGGCAGTGGCTTAATTTGTTTCTTTTTCCCTTTCTCTCGTCCTCTAGCCAATTTTCTCCTCGGTAGTCCTCCTCTAACTTGGTTATTTACCCTCAGCAAACAAGGGTATCCTTCCCCCCTGTTACTCCTCTTACTCCTCTTTTTTACCGTTAATTTAATTGATCGAACCAGCGATCTGTTAATTGATCGTCTCGCTAAAAAAATACTGGAAAATCAAGCCATGTTGGCGAATTTAGGGGGGAATACCCAACGCTATTCTCTGCGTATCCCCACCTTGGCCACAGCGGCCAAAGGGGTGACAACGGTGGTGGCCTATGTGGTCTTCATTTTAACCCTTCTCAGTCAATTTAAAGCCATTGCCACCCCCATTACCGCTTTATTAGGCATTCTCACCTTTGGCATTTCCTTGGGGGCGCAAAATTTTATCCGCGATGTGATCAATGGGATTTTTATTTTAGTCGAAGACCAGTATGCGGTGGGGGATGTGATTTCGGTGAATGGGAATTTAGGGGGGTATGTGGAATATTTAAACCTACGGATGACCCAACTCCGCAACCTAGAAGGGGAATTAATCACCATTCCCAATGGCACAATTAGCACGGTACAAAATATGACCAATGGTTGGTCCCAAGCCAAATGTGTGGTTAATGTTAGCCATGAGACGGATGTGGATAAAGCCATGACGGTGATGACACAGGTGGCCCAAGACCTCTATACTGATCCTGACTGGGAAGATTTGGTGTTAGATGAACCGGAATTACTGGGCATTGATAACCTCGATTATACCGGAGTCCAGTTAGTGATTCTTTTAAAAACCCAACCGATCCAACAATGGACGGTGGCTAGGGAATATCGCCATCGTCTCAACCGAGCTTTTGCTGAATCCCAAATTCCCATTGCTTTCCCTGGGCAAAAGGTATTAATCGAGAATGTCCCCCCGATTTAAGTTCATACATTCTCGTAACCAGCTATCGAGTAACGGTCGTTGTTTCCGTCCAAACAGTTGTTGCGTATAAAGGGTTTTGGGTCGAATATCCGCCGTCTCTGCTTTGTGGGTGACGGAAAAGGCCCGACTGGCCCCAATGGAACGGTCATCTCCTCCTAATACCGCCACCACTTTGATCTCTAACCCCGTAATATGTTGAGCATTTTGTCCTGAATTGGACTCTCCCGCTAAGTCAGCCGCTTCTGCGGTGTCTGGGGCGATAGTTTGCAGCAAGTCTCCATAGGTCCCTAACAGGAGAAAACTCCCTGGGGATAGGGGCCCTTGTTTCAGTAGAGATTGTACATCCAGTAAGGAATGTTGATCCGCCGATACCGGACAATAGTCCGACTTTGGGGAGGCTTAAACCCCATGAACCTTGAACCTGTGAACCCCATGAACCTTGAACCTTGGGTTAAAACCCAGGGCTGCGTAGCTAAAGCCTGTTTTTAACAGGCTGATGGGGGAATTGAACCTATTTTAATGAACCAATGGGATAATTTAACCCGTTTCAACGGGTTTTCACTCTTAGCCTTGGATTAAAATCCAAGGATAGGGACTCTGGCCAATAATCCCCATCGAGGGTTTCTTCTTGGCAAAATGGACAGTCCACGGGAAATGTCTCTATAGGTAGCCCGGTTTCTTGACTCGCTTCTTTACGGGCTTTGCTATAACTCCCACTAAACATTTCTACTATATACGGTTTCAGACTGGGGCTATCCTCAAGTAATAATGCTAACTGACGGCGTTGTTCGTTAATGGTACTCACCCAACTATTGCCATAATACTCTCGCTGTTCGGGTTGATACTGCCACTTTAACAAATGCGTCAATAAAACAATTAAGCGGTTTTTCAACTCTCGACGCTGGTTTTTCCCCAAATCCTTGATCTCCTCAATTAAATGCGGCCAGTCTAATGCCTCTAAATCTTGATTTTCTAAACAGTCAACTGTTTGCTTTAACCAGAGGTAATAATCTTGATCATATAAGGGAGAAAGAGAGAGAGAAGGTTGAGAGGATTGCATCAAGGTTAAAATCGCTCACAATAGGGACTCCTTTTCATTATAGAAAACTCTCCTCTATGGCATGACGATGAAAGCTCAACGTCTGTAGTTCAATGTTTTGCCATAAAAAATCCCCTGCCGGGGGCAGGGGATTGCGGTTAATTATTTAACTCGCTAGTTAACCGAACTTCGAGGCCGTTGAAGCTATCAAGAAGGCGGCGTAGGTGAAGATGTAACCCACCGAGAAGTGAGCTAACCCTACCAAACGAGCTTGAACGATGGAGAGCGCCACGGGCTTGTCTTTCCAACGAACCAGGTTCGCCAGAGGAGTGCGTTCGTGGGCCCAAACCACGGTTTCGATCAACTCTTGCCAGTAACCGCGCCAAGAGATGAGGAACATGAAGCCAGTCGCCCAAACTAAGTGTCCGAAGAGGAACATCCAAGCCCAGACAGACAGGTTATTCACACCGTAGGGGTTGTAGCCGTTGATTAACTGTGCGGAGTTCGCCCAGAGGTAATCCCGGAACCAACCCATTAAGTAGGTGGAGTTCTCGTTAAACTGTGCTACGTTACCTGTCCACACGGAGAGGTGTTTCCAGTGCCAGTAGAAGGTTAACCAACCCAAGGTGTTTAACATCCAGAACACGGCGAGGTAGAAGGCATCCCACGCGGAGATGTCGCAAGTACCGCCCCGTCCAGGACCATCACAAGGGAAGGAGTACCCGAAGTCTTTTTTGTCGGGCATTAATTTAGAACCACGAGCATCTAACGCACCTTTCACTAAGATTAAGGTGGTGGTGTGCAGTCCTAAAGCGATCGCATGGTGAACCAAGAAGTCTCCCGGCCCAATGGTGAGGAACAAGGAGTTCGCTCCGTCATTGATGGCATCGAGCCAACCAGGCAACCAAACGTTCGCGTAGTTGGGATAAGCAGTGGAGGCAATACTATCGGGGTTCGACAGTAACACATCCATGCCGTAAAGGGCTTTCCCGTGAGCCGCTTGAATGAATTGAGCAAAGACAGGCTCAATGAGGATTTGTTTTTCAGGTGTACCGAATGCCACCACTACGTCGTTGTGAACGTACAGTCCCAAGGTGTGGAACCCTAAGAACAGGGACACCCAACTCAAGTGGGAGATGATTGCTTCTTTGTGTTGCAGTACCCGGTCTAAAACGTTTCCTTTGTTTTGTTCGGGATCATAGTCACGGACTAAGAAGATCGCGCCGTGAGCGAATGCCCCAACAATCAGGAAGCCAGCGATGTACTGGTGGTGGGTATAAAGTGCTGCTTGGGTGGTGTAGTCCTTGGCGATAAACGCATAAGGCGGCAAGGAATACATATGTTGTGCAACCAGAGAGGTTACAGTTCCCAAGGAAGCCAGTGCCAGTGCTAACTGGAAGTGCAAGGAGTTGTTGATGGTGTCATACAACCCTTGGTGAGGCAGGTTAAATTGACCTTCGCTCTTGCCACCGAACAGTCCGGCTTTAGAATTGAGCATTTCTTTGATGCTGTGACCAATTCCAAAGTTGGTGCGGTACATATGTCCGGCAACGATGAACAGAACCGCGATCGCTAGGTGGTGGTGAGCCATGTCGGTCAGCCACAGCGATTCGGTTTGAGGATGGAAGCCACCCAAGAAGGTCAAGATAGCCGTTCCTGCCCCTTCAGAAGTCCCGAAGATGTGGTTAGCGGTGTCGGGATTCTGAGCATAAACGCCCCAGTTTCCGGTGAAGAAGGGAGCCAGTCCTGCGGGGTGAGGTTTCACCGACAGGAAGTTGTCCCAACCCACGTGAACCCCACGGGATTCAGGAATTGCCACGTGAATCAAGTGACCCGCCCAAGCTAAGGAACTCACCCCAAACAACGCAGCCAAGTGGTGGTTGAGGCGGTGTTCTGCTTGCTTAAACCAAGACAAGCTAGGACGGAACTTGGGTTGCAGGTGTAACCAACCTGCAAATAACATCACGGCGGACAATAACAGCAGGAAGATCGACCCTTGATAGAGGTCATTATTGCTGGTCATCCCAATGGTGTAGAACCAGTGGTAAACCCCCGAATAGGCGATGTTAACTGGATTAGACGCACCAGCTTGGGTGAACGCATCTACTGCGCCTTCTCCAAATTGCGGATCCCAAATAGCGTGAGCAATTGGACTAACGTTTAAGGGATCTTTGATCCATTGCTCGAAGTTACCTTGCCAAGCGACGTGGAATAGCGTGCCAGAAGTCCACAGGAAGATGATGGCGATGTGACCGAAGTGGGAAGCGAAAATCTTTTGATACAGATTTTCCTCAGTCATCCCATCATGACTTTCAAAGTCGTGGGCTGTGGCAATCCCGTACCAGATCCGGCGTGTTGTCGGGTCTTGGGCGAGATCTTGGCTAAACTTTGGAAATTTAGTTGCCATAAACCTTTTTAGGAAATTCTCCTACCTGACGTATTTGAGACTCATGCAGACGTGCTGCTCATGGTTTGTTTTGTTTCTCCCCACCGAACCGGAGTCCGGTGAAGGAGTAAAGCGGATTGAAAAGCGGTTTTGAATCCAGGATTTAGCTTAGATTGTACCGTTTTCACTCGGATATTCAACCGACTGAGATAATTCGGGCTAAGAAGAATGCCCAAGTGGTGACAATGCCTCCTAGGAGGTAGTGTGCTACCCCAACAGCGCGTCCTTGAACGATGCTCAAAGCACGAGGTTGGATAGCGGGAGCGACTTTCAGCTTGTTGTGGGCCCAAACGATGGACTCGATCAGCTCTTGCCAGTAGCCGCGACCACTGAACAGGAACATTAAGCTGAAGGCAAAGATGAAGTGACCCGCTAAGAACATGATGCCATAAGCGGACAGGGCAGAACCATAGGAGGTAATGACCTGGGAGGATTGCGCCCAGAGGAAGTCACGCAACCAACCATTAATGGTGATCGCACTCTGCGCGAAGTTTCCGGCGGTGATGTGAGACACATTACCGTCTGGAGACACGGTTCCCCATACATCCGACTGCATTTTCCAACTGAAGTGGAAGATGACGATGGAGAGGGAGTTGTACATCCAGAATAAGCCGAGGAATACGTGGTCCCAACCAGAGACTTGGCAAGTTCCACCCCGACCCGGACCGTCGCAAGGGAAGCGGAAACCGAGTTCGGATTTGTCGGGAATTAAACGGGAACTCCGAGCATAGAGTACCCCTTTGAGGAGGATGAGCGCGGTGACGTGGATGGTGAAGGCATGGATATGGTGAACCATGAAGTCGGCTGTCCCCAAGGTGATGGGCATCATGGCGACTTTACCACCGACGGCGACAACGCTACCGCCAAAGGCATAACTGGCCGGTTCTAAGGCGTTGGGGGCCGTTCCGCCAGGAGCTAAGGTGTGCAGGTTCTGCACCCATTGGGCGAAGATCGGCTGAAGTTGAATCCCGGTGTCCGAGAACATATCTTGAGGCCGTCCAAAGGCACGCATGGTGTCGTTGTGGACGTACAGCCCGAAGCTGTGGAAGCCTAAGAAAATGCAGACCCAGTTCAGGTGGGAGATAATTGCATCCCGGTGACGAATCACGCGGTCTAACAAGTTATCGACGTTTTTCGCGGGGTCGTAGTCACGCACCATGTAGATGGCGGCGTGAGCCCCTGCACCAACGATTAGGAATCCTCCAATCCACATATGGTGGGTAAAGAGAGATAATTGGGTGCCGTAGTCGGTCGCCATGTACGGATAGGGCGGCATGGCGTACATATGATGGGCGACGATGATGGTCAAAGACCCTAACATGGCTAGGTTTAACGCTAATTGCGCGTGCCATGAGGTAGTCAAGATTTCGTAGAGTCCTTTGTGACCTTCACCTGTGAAGGGCCCTTTATGAGCTTCTAAGATTTCTTTGATGCTGTGACCAATGCCCCAGTTGGTGCGATACATATGTCCTGCAATGATGAACAGAACTGCGATCGCTAGGTGATGGTGAGCCGTATCAGATAACCACAAACCACCAGTAACGGGGTTTAATCCACCTTTGAAGGTCAGGAAGTCACTATAAACGCCCCAATTTAGGGTGAAAAATGGCTTGAGTCCTTCTGCAAAACTAGGATATAGCTCGGCCATGAGGCTGGAATTTAAGATGAACTCATGGGGCAGAGGAATATCCTCTGGAGCTACGCCAGAATTGAGCAGCTTATTGACGGGCAAAGAAACGTGAATTTGGTGTCCTGCCCATCCTAAAGAACCACAACCGAGTAACACCGAGAGGTGATGGTTCAGCATGGATTCTACATTCTGGAACCATTCCAGTTTCGGAGCGCGTTTGTGGTAGTGAAACCAACCTGCGAACACGCATAACGCAGCCATCACCAAGCCACCGATGGCGGTGCAGTAGAGTTGAAACTCATTGGTGAAGCCGGAGGCTCTCCACAGATAGAAGAATCCAGAGGTGATCTGAATCCCGTGGAAGCCACCCCCTACGTCCGCATTCAAGATGTCTTGACCCACAATCGGCCAAACCACTTGAGCGCTGGGCTTAATGTTGGTGGGGTCTTGTAACCACGCTGTGTAGTTGGAGAAGCGAGCACCGTGGAAGTACATCCCGCTTAACCAAACGAAGACCACCGCGAGGTGTCCAAAGTGCGCACTAAAAATTCTGCGCGATATTTCTTCTAGATCGCTTGTTTGACTATCGAAGTCGTGAGCGTCGGCGTGGAGGTTCCAAATCCAAGTGGTGGTTTTGGGACCTTTCGCTAGATCACGACGGAAGTGACCCGGCTTACCCCACTTCTCTGTGGAAGTAGGAACGGGGTCTTTATCGACGGATACCTTTACTTTTGCCTCTCTTTCTGGAGGACTGATTGTCATGAGGGTTCTCCTCCCTAGACAACGAACAAAAAATGAATGTTTTCCCTGGTGGGTGAAAATATTCGGGTACTCAGGGAACCCTTTTTGGTTCGCCCCTTTCCTCTTTATCAATTTTTAGCATCCTTTTGAATAAGTGAATACTCATCTTTGGATGGAATTGTTAAAGAAGTTGGGAGCGCAACGCTTAACAGTAGATGATAAAGGTTGGTTTCCCTTATTGTTCACTCAAGTTAACAATATTTAAACTTCGCTCAATTCTCCCGTAATTCGGGCTTATAGGGCTAAGTTATCGCCTCAAAAGTCAAGGAAGTCTGACGCTTTTGTTACAAAATGCAATAATTTGTTTCAGATTAGAGGGGGTCAAGAAACGGTACTCCAAGCTGTACTAGATTTTCTGCCCCGATCTTTGAGAAACTAAACAGAAATCAACCTTGAGATAGATGCCTAACGGTTGTATAGGAGAAAACAACATCGTGAGTCAGATTGTGTGGCGCAAAATCCTTCCCCGACTGTTCTTGGGATGCTTAATCGGTGTCGTCAGTTGGGGGTTGGTCGGTTGTAGCGATCGCATTGAATCCTCAACCCCCTCCGACCAAACCCCCCAGGGTCAAACGACCTTAGCTGAAGCAGCCCCCCCAAGACCCCTACAACAACTTAATCTCCAACTCGACGACTATCAGCCCCAAGTTGAAATTACCACCCCCCAACCCAACCAAGTCCTCAGCGACACAACGGTTGAAGTCCAATTACAAGTCTCCGATCTCCCCATCTTCCGAGACGAAACCCTACAATTGGGGCCTCATTTAGAGGTCATTCTCGACAACCACCCCCCCCAAGAGGTTTATAACCTCGAAACTCCCCTCGTTTTCTCCGACTTAGAACCCGGAACTCATACTCTGCGCGTCTTTGCCTCCCGGCCTTGGCATGAGAGTTTCAAAAACGAAGGGGCCTATGCTCAAACCACTTTTCATCTATTTGCCCCATCTAGAGACAATAATCCTGATCCCCAATTACCTCTCCTCACCTATAACAGTCCTCAAGGAGACTATGGGGCAGAACCCATTTTGCTTGATTTTTACCTCACCAACGCCCCCTTACGTCTAGTTGGCCAAGATCAGGCCGATGATCCCATTGGAGATTGGCGAGTACAAGTCACCGTGAACGGCAAAAGTTTTTACCTTGACCAATGGCAACCCATTTATTTAAGCGGGTTTAAAGAAGGGACAAACTGGGTTAAATTAGATTTTCTCGATGAACAGGGCAATCCTGTTGCCAATGAATATAACAATACAGTGCGGGTAGTGAACTATCACCCCCAAGGGGAGGACCCCCTCTCAAAATTAGTCCGGGGTGAAATTGCAGTTGCAGATGCACAAGCGATTGTTGATCCCGACTACCAAAAAGAACCCGAACCCGAAACTGAATCCGAAACCGTAGAAGAAGCGGAAACCACTCCTGAAGCAGTTGAACAACCCGAAACCGTAGAGGAAGCGGAAACCACTCCTGAAGCAGTTGAACAACCCGAAACCGTAGAAGAAGCGGAAACCACTCCTGAAGCAGTTGAACAACCTGAAACTGAACCAGAAACCTTAGAAGAAGCAGAAACAGGAGAAAAAGCAACCCCAAAACCCACTGAACCCGAAAAAGTAGAAACCGAGGGAGAAGACACCGAAACTCAATCCACTGAACCGGAAACAGTAGAAGAACCAGAAACAACCCCTGAAGCGGTTGAAACCCCGGAAACTGAAGCCACTGAACCGGAAAGCGTCCAAGAAACGGAAACCGGAGAAGAAGCAGAAACAATCCCCTCTGAAGGGGAAGAACAACCGGAAACCGTTGAAAAAACGACCCCAGTAACCGAACCTGCGGACACAGGAGACAGTGACACAGCGGCCACTCCCTCCGAGGAAACCGAGGAAAGTCCAGAGAAAGACCAACCTGCGACAAAACGCAATCCCATTCAACGGTTTTTTGATCGAATTTTGCGTCGTGAAGAAGAAACCCCTCTCCCTCAGATTGAACCAAAAAGCGACACGGTAATTACTGATCCTCTCACGGTTGAACCGAAAACAGAGGAAACAGAGTCGAGTTCTAAAGCTCAATCTGGGGAGGAGATGGAGGACTCTGACCAGGTAGAATCAGAGAGTGAAGCTAATTCTGAATCTCAGCAAGGGGGACTGACAGAGGAAACAGAAGCAGCAGAGAGTGAGGTGAATGCTGAATCTCAGTCCACTGAAACCTCTGAGGAATCGTCAGAGAGTGATGTGAATGCTGAATCTCAGTCCACTGAAACCACTGAGGAATCGTCAGACAGTGAAACTAATGCTGAATCTCAGTCCACTGAAACCACTGAGGAAGCAGCAGAGAGTGAAACTAATGCTGAATCTCAGTCCACTGAAACCACTGAGGAAGCAGCAGAGAGTGAAACTAATGCTGAACCTCAGCAAGAGGAGAAGATAGAGGAAACAGAAACAGCAAACCGTGATGTCACTGCAAACTCTAATCTGGACTAGCATCAGAAGCAGTATCTGAGAGATATTGATCAAAGAGTGCTTTCACTTTTTCGGGGGTAATGGGTTTCACCAAGAAATCTGTTACCCCCGCAAACTTGGCCCGTACTCGGTCAATCATATTACTCTTGTCAGTCAGAATAATGATGGGGGTTTGCTGAAAACTGGCTGAAGCGCGTATTTTCGAGCAGAGATCGTAACTATTGGTGACAGATTGGCTATTCTCTAAGACAATTAAATTGGGTTGTTGTTGGAGGAGGACGGGGAGAGGGGATTTATTACTAGCGATCGCAACCGTCCGATAATGAAACCAATCGGAAATCTCATCCAAGGTCTGACGGTGTTCCTCATCCTCTACCAATGTGGCAATTAAGGTGGGTTCAGTAGGTTCAGTCCATTCCCAAAGTCCCTCTTTCCGCAACATAACAGCAGGTTTACCCTGAAATTCTGGACAGGGTAAGTCAGGGATGCGAGTCAATTGAATCAAATGACGATGAATATAAGGCAGTAGGGAACAACTCACCGTCAATAAATCCTGTTCACAGAGAATGGCCACATCCCGCAAAGTTCGTTGTCCGTTTAATAATTTCCGTAAATTCTGATACGTCGCTTCTGGTGCGTATTCTTGCAGTTGAGAGGGATCAGTAATAACGGGTGCGAAATTAGGCGAATATTTGTAGAGGGTGGCCTGAGACCATTGTTCCCAGACTAACTCTATTTGTAAAAAGGCCGCCTCTAAAGACCAAGTGGAACTCTGGGGCAAAATGCTAGAGTGGGAAGGCCGCACCCCTGGATAGGGAGTCAGTCGGTACAGAGGTTTATGGGTGTGACGACTTTTAGGATTGCGTTGTAATTTCTTCTTACGGGAGGTTAACTCCCAAGTTTGGGATATATCAAAGAGAACTTCTGTGATCATCCCTAACATGGCCGCCACAACTGCTTTTGTAGGGGACAGTTGACGCTGAATTAATACGGCCAACACTTGATAATCCCAACATTCCCAACGATCAGAGCGACGTAAATTAAGCTGAGAAGGGGAAATATCTGGACAACACCGCCAAAGCTGACGTAACCAACGGCGGACGGGATGAAAGCCACCCGTTGCCCAAACCAATCGCCCTAAACTAAAATACAACTCCCATTGTTCACCCGTCACCAGTTGTAGGGAGAGTTTACCCGTAAACTTGTTATGACTGTAAGACAAGAGTTGTTCTTTCAGGTCTGGGGAGGCTTGAGAATCATGGGCAGGGCTAGAATCTGGCTGTTGGGGGGCGATCTTAGATCGCCCCGAGGAATTGAGTGGAGAAGGGTTGACAGGAGTCATGATTTAGGTTGGTTATGATGGACCCTGATTTTAGTCTAGAGTCCTTCGCCCCCAAATTTGCAAGAGTCAAAGAAAAATTTTACTCTCATCTTACTCTCCTGTCGTGCCGCCACTCAGGCTTCAACCTAGGTTCCCACGGTCCAGGAATTGATGTACTCAATTTGATCCGGGGTGAGGGTATCAATTGCGATTCCCATGGCTTTGAGTTTCAGAGCCGCGATTTCTTTGTCCACTTCTTCGGGAATGGAGTGTAAACCAGGCTGTAAGCTGCCTTTGTTTTTCACTAAGTATTCACAAGCTAAGGCTTGGTTAGCGAAGCTCATATCCATTACCGCGCTGGGGTGTCCTTCAGCAGCCGCTAAGTTGATTAAACGACCTTCCCCCAAGACGATCACGGATTTGCCACTGGGAAGGATATATTGTTGGGTGAAGTTCCGAACTTCTTTAACTTCCGTAGCTTTTTCCCGTAAGGATTTCAGATCGATCTCTAAGTCGAAGTGACCAGAGTTACAAACGATCGCACCGTCTTTCATCACATCGAAATGCTCAGGGCGGATCACGTGCTTATTCCCGGTGACGGTGATGAACACATCCCCTTGTTTCGCGGCTTCGGACATAGGCATGACGCGGAAACCGTCCATGATAGCTTCAATGGCACGGGTGGGATCGATTTCGGTGACGACCACATTACCGCCTAACCCACGGGCGCGGAGGGCTGCCCCTTTACCACACCAGCCATAACCGGATACTACCACGGTTTTCCCGGCTAAGAGGATGTTGGTGGCGCGGATAATGCCGTCCATGGTGGATTGCCCGGTCCCATAGCGGTTATCGAAGAAGTGTTTGGTGTCCGCATCGTTGACGTTCATGGCGGGGAAGGAGAGAACCCCATCTTTGAACATGGCTTGTAAGCGGACAATTCCGGTGGTGGTTTCTTCGGTGGTCCCGATGATTTCGGATAATTGGTTTTGACGTTCCTGAATTAATGTAGCGGTCACGTCGCTTCCATCGTCAATAATGATGTTGGGACGATGGTCTAAAGCGGTTTGGACGTGACGGTGATAAGTTTCGTTATCTTCCCCTTTGATGGCAAAAACAGGAATTCCGTACTCCGCAACTAAGGCCGCAGCAACATCATCTTGAGTAGAGAGGGGGTTACTAGCGATTAACATCGCGTCTGCTCCCCCTTTGTTTAGCGCGATCGCTAGATGGGCTGTTTCTGTAGTAACGTGACAGCAAGCAACCAAGCGAATCCCAGTGAAAGGTTTCTCTTGGGCAAAACGATCTTGAATCTGGCTCAGTACGGGCATTTCCCGTCCAGCCCATTCAATCCGTTGTTTCCCTTGAGTAGCAAGGTTAATGTCTTTAATTTCGTGTTTGGGAGGTGTGATGGTTGCAGTCATGAGTATAAAGTTGTAACTTCGGAAAATCCGTTTTGAAAAACGGGTAGAAAAAACGACTCAGGCAAATAGATTCGCCATTCCCCAATAGGGATTGAGTTCTGGGAATCCCGGTTTTTTAACCGGGCTGCTGACTTTTGCACAAAGTTCGCTCTGTTATCTTACCCGAAAGTTGGACAAGTGGGAATAGCAAATTGTGATCACTGCAACTGTAATGAACAAAAACTTATGGGATTTTTAAGGGTTTACCCCCATTCAGTTGAGGAAGGGCTTGAGAAAGGCAAGAGGTGAAAAGCTACTAAGATAAGGGTTTCACCAACTTATCCTCTCGGAGACAGGGGAAAAGGAGAATGGCGCACCAATTTTTCGGATTTCATGACTCTGGATGATTTTTTTTAGGTTGATTTAATTTTGGCAAGGCTTGGGGATTCAGGGGAGACCCTTTTTCATCCGGAACTTCTTCCAGTTTTGGGGGAGAGTCGGGGGTTTCTGGGAAGGGATTACTCTCGGTGAAACTAAAATCACTTAAAATTAACTGAAAGGCTTACTGTGATTAGTTTCTGACCTTTTTTTTAGGGTAAGGGTAAAACCTTCCTATTCCCTGTTCCCAGTTCCGGAGTTCCCTGTTCCCTTCAGACGCTGATTACTGATTACTGATTACTGATTACTGATTTTGACCATGAATCTTAAATTAATTGGGCTATGGGGCATCATATCTAGTCTGAGTTTACTGTTTCCCTCTGGAGTTGTCGCTCAGGCCGTCGATAACTTAGACCAACAATTATTAATTCCGGGGGCCGACTCCCCCTTGGGACCAGAAGGCGAGAGCTTCCCAGGCAACACGGAAACCGGAACGCTCCGCAACGAAGCCGATTTTTTAGTCCGTCAAGGCCGCCAAGCCGCCGCCCGTGGCGACTACGAACGGGCTGTATTACTCTGGGAAGGGGCCCTAGACCTCTATGAACAAATTCGAGATGATGCCGCCCTAGCCACCGCAGCCGAAGCATTAGGCAACGGTTACAGTCAATTGGGACAATATGCCAAAGCCGAATATTATATCCGCCGTCGTTTAGCTGTATTACGAGACTTAGAGGACTTTCGCGGCCAAGTGGATGCCTTAAACCATTTAGGGACTGTTCTCCTGTTTAATCAAAATTTAGACGGGGCTGGGGCGAGTTTTCAACAAGCCCTAGACATTGCCCAAAGTATTGACAGTCAAGAAGGCATTGCCCTCAGTGTAAGTAATTTAGGCTTATTAGCCACCCGTGAAGGACAATATGCCGTCGCCATTAAACGGTACAGACGCGCCTTAGAATTCCGTCGGCGGTTTAATGACTATTCCGGCCAAGCCAACACCCTCAACAATGCCGGAGATACCTATCAAGCCTGGGGGAAACACGACTTAGCCTTACCGGAGTACCGTTTAGCCCGATGGTATGCCCAAGAAAGTAATGATCTTCACAACCATTTTCGCGCCTTACGCGGGTTGTCCATTTCTTATGTGAAAACCGGGTTATTAAGTCCGGCCTTTGAAGCCTTAGATGAATGGGTAACATTAGCGCGAGCTACAGACAACTTATCCCAAGAATTAGCGGCTTTACACTTATACGCCAAATATTATGCAGGTTTAGGCGAACGACAACAAGCGCAGAATTTGTATAATAACGCCATTGCCGTTGCTCAACGCCTAGAGGATGAACAGTCCGAAGCCATCCTCCGCAACGAACTCAACCAAGTTATTTTTGATTTCCCCTTCGGCATTCCCCCTCATCAAAATTAGGGGTTAATTGGTTATTGGTTATTTGTAGTTGGTTATTGGTTGTTGGTTAAGCCGTCACACCTTTAAATTGGGATACCGTAGCGACCAAGATGGTCGCATTACGGGATTTTTGGAATTCTTGATATTTTGGTTTAGATAACGAACAGCTTATTGGGGCAAAAATTAGCTTTTATCTGTTCATAGTAAGCTCTTTAGAGCTTACACAAAGATAATTATAAACCTTCCTAATGTTGGGTTACGCGACGCTCCACACAACCGACAACACCCCCCCCATTACACCTTCTGTAATAACACAAATAAAAACACCCAAACCACCCTATCTTGGGAACTTATTCCCCATAACTCTTGAAAAATCGCTTTAGCTTCCTTAAACTTACCCATCCCATAAAACTGAATCGCCATCTCAAACTGTTCTTTCGTTTCTGTTTTAAATGCCTTTAACGCTGGAGGATCATGATCGTAAATTTCATAAACCCCAACAGGCTCTCGCTTTCCTTTTACTAAAATTTGCCCTAAAAACCGATAGCAATATTGTGCTGGATTGGCTAATTTGTTCAGCATTTCATCACTCACCAAAAAACTTGCATAATACTGCTTTGTAGAGTCTTCTAAACGAGAGGCTAAATTCACCGCATCGGCAATAACAGTGGTTTCCATTCGTTGAATTTCCCCAATTGTTCCTAACATTAAACTGCCCCAATGAACCCCAATGCCAATATTAATATTAGGATAGCCTTTTTCCTGACTCACTGCATTAAATTCTTGAACCTGTTGCTGCATTGCTAATGCTGCATTCATGGCATCTTCTGGGGAGTTGGGAAAGAGTGCCATGACTGCATCCCCAATATATTTGTCAATAAAGCCATGATTTTGCCGAATGACTGGCCCCACCTGACTTAAATAGGCATTCAAAAAGTTAAAATTATCTTTGGGGGGCATACTTTCGGAAATACTGGTAAAAGAGCGAATATCCGAAAATAAAATCCCCATTTCTTTCTGGACTTGATCCCCTAATTTTACATCAATGATGCTTTCTTTTTCTAAGGCTTCAAAAAATTCATAGGGGACAAATCGTTGCAGGGATTTATTGTAAATTTTTAAGTAATTTTGGGCATGGGTGAAGCGTCTTTCTAGGATTAACGCAAGGCAAAAAATAAGCAGTAACATTCCCCAAGGGAAAAGACGTAGCCCGATAAACAATTTAGGGAAAACATAGACAATTATATCATGAATAGCGGCAATTAAAAAGCTCGAAAAGCCCATAGTAAAGATTTTGGCTTCGGGTTTCCCTTTGAGGGCATTTTTACAAGCGAAAAAGATGAGACAGAAGGCACTAAAAATCCCTAAAAACTGGGTGGGGAGGGCGGCTTCATTCCAAGTAATAAGTCCCTTGCCAGCCAAAATTAAGGCTAAGGGAGCATAAAAAAGATGAATTTGCCACAGTCGCCGGATAATATTGTGGTTTTCTCGACTGAAGGCTTGTTCATAGAAAATTAAAATAATACTGGGTAATAAATGGAATGCACTGTGATGAATGAAGGTGACAGCCATTCCGTAGTTTAAAATTAATCTCACAACATTGGAGAAGGTGAGGGTATAAATGCCCAGCACGAGGTTAAATAACCCGAAGGCTGTATAGAGGTTATTAACTCGTTTATAGAGGGAGATGGCGAGGGGGAAAATGCCGCAAAATACAAAGAGAAAACCGAGGGCAATTTGTAAGCTATCGGCGAGGAAAAAATGACGAATGAGATCGGGTTTATTGCCGATTAAGGGAAGCCCGGTATAACCGAGGGGGATTCTTAATGCTTCATCGGTATGAACCCGCAAATAAAGGGTGTCTTGGGGTAAGGGGTCGGGTAAGGAAATGATGGGGAAGGCCCCTTCACTGTGAATGAGGTTGTTGTCTGCATCCACTCCCTTGAAGGTAAAGAGGGGTTGGCCTTGAAAATAGCCTTCTAAAATATGAGGAATTCCCCGTAAATACAGACTGGGAGAAGACCAGTTTTTGCTGGGGAGGGGGATGGCTAACCAAAAAAAGTTAGTCCCTGGGGGGATTTCCAGGTGACTGGGGACGGATAAGGGTTGCCAGTCCGCAGAGGTGGGAGACTCATCCAACAGTTGGGGGAGTCCTTTGGCGTTGGTGGGGGAGTCCCCTAGGCGATATTGCCAATTTTGGTTAAGGGTGATGGGATTAAGGGGGTGTTGTGCTTGTAGGGGGACGACCCAAAGGAAGGCAATGATCACTAAACCCAGAATAAGGGGGAGGGAAGTCCGAAATCCGCGCCACATCCAAAAATCCTCCTTGGGCCAGGGTTGGTAAGTCGTCCCTGACTCTTGTGTTTTGTTGTCGATTCATTGGCACCCTGATGATTGCTTGGAGTCTTGAGACAATGGGGGGAGATCGGCCATTCACGGTGAGATACAGTGAGATGCTGATCCGGCCTCCATTGTTTTCAGTGTCTCTGACATCAATATATCTTCACAACAGCAAAAACCGCAGACTATCTCTGGAGCATAATTTAATTTTAGTGTCAATGATTACACGAAAAATTTTTATAATTCTTAAAATAGAGGTAGAGATTACTCCGTATAAAAATGCTAAACTTTCTTCCCACACCACCGCCCCTCCAACCGAAATCCCGTGCCGATGAGCTAAAATACCGTTTAGACTGGGGTGAGCCAGCGTTGACGATTATTGACGTGCGCGATCGCAAGGATTTCAACACCAGTCACATTGTCGGCGCGATCCCCATTCCTCTGGGGGAATTAGTGGAGCGTATCGAGCAATTATTAGAGCGCGATCGGGATATTTACATCTACGGCAACAGCGACACCGAAACCGCAGACGCAGCCGAAAAATTACGGGAAGCCGGATTTACTCACGTTTCCGAATTACGGGGCGGTGTAGCCGCATGGCAAGCCTTTGGTTATCCCATCGAGTCAGGATGGGTTTAAGGTGTTGAATCCCCAATCCCCAATTACCCATTACCAATTACCCATTACCCATCACCCAAAACTACTTATGCTGAAAAATATCCTTAAAATGACTTAAATCTAAATCAACAAACACCGGAAGACATTGAAAACAACGATAGGCTAACTCCAAGCGTTCTTCTCGTCCCAACATTTCCATTAACTTCTCTCGTAAACTAATAAGATAGCGCACATCATTAGCCGCATAACTTAACTGTTCGAGAGATAAATTGGAGACATTTCCCCAATCGGAACTCTGAGAAGATTTATCTAACTCAATCCCCTCTAACTCCTGCACCAACGCCTTTAAACCGTGGCTAGAGGTATAAGTGCGAGCGAGTTTGCTGGCAATTTTAGTGCAAAAAATCGGTTGAGTTAACACCCCGAAAGTGTGTTGAAATTGTGCCACATCAAAGCGGGCATAATGGAAAATTTTAACAATCTTTTGATCCTCCATTAATTGAGTTAAATAGGGGGCAGTGGTTTGCCCTTTGGCGATAGGAATTGCCGTGACTAATCCTTGGGCATCGCAAACTTGAACCAGACAGAGGCGATCGCGCTGTGGAATTAGCCCCATCGTCTCCGTATCCACCGCCAACACATCCGCCTGTTGATACCGCTTAAACGTCTCCTCATCTAAATCACCTTCGCACACTTGAAAATCATCTAAATTGGTCATTTTTTGGATTATTTGTTAGTTATGTTATTTATTCTTTTCCCCCCTTTTCAAGAGGGGTTAGGGGGGATCATTTTTTACTTCCCAGATAGGTCTAGGAGTCGAGAAACCGGGTTTCTGCATAAAATGGCAAGAATTAACCCCAACGAGCATAAGAAACCCCATTTCTTACCTCCCTTACCCATTCCCCTCCAAATACTTCGCCACCGTCTGCACATCCTTATCCCCCCGGCCAGAGCAATTAATCACAATACGGGGACTCCCCTCCAACGTAGGGCATAACGTCTCCAGATAGGCAAACGCATGAGACGTTTCCAACGCCGGAATAATACCCTCCAAACGGGATAAACGCTGAAACGCCTCCACCGCCTCCGCATCCGTAACACTGTAATACTCCGCCCGTTGACTATCCTTGAGATAACTATGCTCCGGGCCCACCCCAGGATAGTCTAACCCAGCACTAATCGAATGAGCCTCCGTCACCTGGCCCTCCTCATCCTGTAACAAATAACTCATCGCCCCGTGTAACACCCCAGGACGGCCCTTCGTCAGGGTGGCCGCGTGTTTCAGCGTGCCTTCCCCCTCACCCGCAGCCTCAACACCAATTAAACGCACCGAAGCATCTCGCACAAACTCATAAAATAACCCCATCGCATTGGACCCCCCACCCACACAGGCCAAGAGAATATCCGGCAAACCGCCCCATTTCTCCTGAC
Source organism: Spirulina sp. CS-785/01 (assembly GCF_028330525.1). GTDB lineage: Bacteria > Cyanobacteriota > Cyanobacteriia > Cyanobacteriales > Spirulinaceae > JAQMSD01. The sequence goes on along the minus strand of NZ_JAQMSD010000175.1, from coordinate 20,278 downwards.
ATTGCTCACGGGTTTCCTGGCCAATAACTCCATGAAAATCTCGCACCATCATAGGATAGGGATGAGGACCCGCCACAGACCCTAAAATATAATGGGTCGTCTCCACATTCGTCACCCAGTCGCGGATAGCTTCAGAAGTCGCATCCTTGAGCGTCCCCGTCCCCGCTTCCACAGGTTGCACCGTCGCCCCCATGAGACGCATTCGGAAGACATTTAACGCTTGTCGCTCCATGTCCTGGACTCCCATATAAATCACACAGTCTAAGCCAAAACGGGCGCACACAGTCGCCGTAGCAACCCCATGTTGGCCTGCTCCTGTTTCAGCAATAATGCGCTGTTTGCCCATACGACGGGCTAAAAGAGCTTGACCCAAAGCATTATTAATTTTGTGGGCCCCCGTATGGTTGAGGTCTTCCCGTTTCAGGTAAATTTGGGGGCCCGTGCCGTCCGGTTTCCCATAATGGGCCGTCAGTCGCTCGGCAAAATAGAGAGGGTTAGCTCTCCCCACATAGTCGCGCAGGAGAGCATTTAATTCTTCGAGAAACTCCGGGTCGTTTTTGTAGCGTTGATAAGCGGTTTCTAACTCGCTCAAAGCAGGCATTAGAGTTTCCGGGACATATTTGCCGCCGAATTGTCCGAAACGACCGAGGGAGTCGGGTTGTGTTGCAGTTTGTGAAGGATTAATAGGTGTAGTGGTCACGATTTTGGGAAAATAGGCTTGTCACGAGTTTTTATTATAGTGTTTTGTCTGTGAGTGTTTCTAGTCTATCTACCCCTCCCCTCTGGCAAACTTTCCAGTTAGTCCTCAACCCCATTCGCTTTTTTGAGAAGTCTTCCCGACGCTACGGAGACATTTTTAGTACGCGAGTGTTAGGACTGGACTCCCCTCCAGTGGTGTTTGTCAGCCACCCAGAGGCCGTGAAGCAAGTCTTTACGGCCCCTGGGGGGACTTTTGCTTTGGGAAAAGTAACCGATGTGTTTCGACCGTTGACGGGGCCCCAGTCGTTGATTATGTTAGATGGTGCGTCTCATCTACGACAGCGTAAGTTATTAATGCCCCCGTTACATGGGCAGAGTTTACAAAGTTATGGGCAAACTATTCAAGACATTACCTTAGACACCCTTTCTCGGTTGCCGAAAAAGCGGGTTTTTCGTCTCCGTCCCTATCTGGCAGAAATTACCCTAGATATTATTTTAAGGGTAGTGTTTGGTATAGGGCGAGGACAACGGTATGAACGGTTAAAGGGGTTAATTTCTCAGTTATTAGAGGAAATTACTCAGCCGCTTTATTCGACTTGTTTCTTTTTCCCCCCTTTACAAAAAGATTTGGGGGTTTGGAGTCCTTGGGGACATTTTTTACAGCAACAACGGGAGATTGATGAGTTAATTTATCAAGAAATTCGGGAGCGTCGCCAACAGCAGGAAGACTTGGGGATGGATGTGTTAAGTTTACTGTTGAGGGCAGAGGATGAAGCGGGGCAGGGGATGACTGATGAGGAGTTGCGAGATCAACTAATTACTTTGTTATTGTTAGGCCATGAAACCACCGCATCGGCGTTAGATTGGGCGTTTTACTGGATTTATAGTCAAGATGTTGTGTTATCTCGACTGGAGCAAGAGTTGAACACAGTGGGGACTCAAGCTGCTCCCCATGAGTTGTGCCAGTTGCCCTATTTACAGGCAGTTTGTCAGGAGACATTACGGACGTATCCCATTGCGATTATTGCCCAACCTCGTGTGTTACAAGAGGATTATACAATTCATAACTATCTCTTGACAAAAGACACAATTGTTGTCCCGAATATTTATCTGGCTCATCATCGGGAAGGGACGTTTCAACAGTCTGATCAATTTAATCCAGACCGCTTTTTAAATCGGACATTTACGGCCTATGAATTTTTCCCTTTTGGTGGGGGGAGTCGCAGTTGTATTGGTGCGGCGTTTGCGTTGTTTGAAATGCAGGTTATTTTAGGGACAATGGTGGCTGAAACTCGCTTTCAGTTACAAAACCGTCTCCCGGCCAAACCAGTCCGTCGGGGGATTACTTTTGTCCCGTCGGGGGGGTGTCGGATGATCCAGTAATGGTTAACTTGAATTGCCTAGAATTTTGAGATAACCCTACAGACCAGTTACAATAGGTTAAGTCAAGAAATTCTAGCGAATGGCAATCCGTACCGAAACGAATCAGTTAGATATATTTCAATTATTACAACCTCTCAATCCCAAAAGTATCCAAAAAAAGTTTACGTTTGTTGATTTATTTGCGGGGATTGGGGGGGTTAGGATTCCTCTGGAACAATTGGGAGGAACTTGTTTAGGGTATTCAGAAGTTGATAAAAACGCGATTCAGGTTTATCAGCAAAATTTTATTAAAAATAAAGAGAGTGACAAAATTGATTTAGGTGATATTCAAGCAGTTGGGAAGCTGCCGTTTACTGTGGATTTAATGGTGGGGGGTGTACCTTGTCAACCTTGGTCAATTGCTGGCAAACTCAAAGGGTTGGAAGATTCGCGGGGAAAATTGTGGCTGGATGTCTTCCGTCTCGTTAAAGTCAATCAACCCAAAGCCTTTATTTTTGAAAATGTCAAAGGTTTACTTGAACCGAGAAACCGTAGTAGTTTAGAGTATATCTTCAAAAATTTTACTGAATCAGGCTATATTGTAAAATACCAAGTCCTGAATTCCTATGATTTTGGTTTACCGCAAGATCGAGACAGAATTTTTATTGTGGGAATTCAAGATAAACTTGAGAATTGTTGGGGGTTTACGTTCCCAAAACCGCTTAATCATAAAGTGAAACTCTATGATGTGATCTCTGGACTTGAACCCTATGAGTTAAAAAAAGCTAAATTTCCTCCCGAAGTATTATACTCAACGGGAAAAGTTCCACCGTCTAGAGGCAGATTTCAAAAACCTGATGAATTAAACGATTTTTTTACGTTTGCTGATATACGAGATGGACATTCAACGATTCATTCTTGGGATTTAATTCCAACTACTCCTAGAGAAAAGCTAATCTGTCAAACCCTATTAAAAAATAGACGAAAAAAAATCTATGGTTCTAAAGATGGTAATCCGCTAACTTTTGAACAATTACAAGGCTTGCTTCCTGATTTAAAAGTTTCAGAACTTAATCAATTAATTGATAAAGGAGTTTTAAAAAATAAAGAAAATAAAGGCTATAAATTTGCTAATTCTAAAATCTCATCTGGTATTAATGGCGTTTGCAAAATTTATTTACCCCATGGAGATGCAGTGGGAACTTTAACAGCAACAGGTGTTAGAGATTATGTGGCAACTGTTCCTTTTAAATGCCAAAATCCAATAGCCTATAAGCAGGATTTTATTAAAAATATTTATAGTCCGAGAAATTATAAGCCTTTAACTGCTCAAGATTACGCAAAATTACAAGGTTTTCCTGACAACTTTCAACTTTTCAGTAATGAAAATAAAGCTAAATATCAGTTTGGTAATGCTGTTTCAGTTCCAGTTGTCTATCACTTAGCAAAAGAAGTTTTACCCTTTATTTAATCAGAATAATGACCACTATTAGTAACAAAACACGAGAAGCAATCATTGGTCGGCGGCGAAACGACTTATCAGGACTTGTTAGAGATTTATATGGCGGTTGGTCGGGAGAAAAGCAAATATATGCTGGATACTTTAGCGTTTGGATTTTAATGAGAGAGATGGGTTAGACTCTCTGACAGGCGGATATCCTCCATACCGTTTTCATATAGGAAAATTCAGGAAAGACTAACTGCCGCCTCTCTAAAAAAGCCAATATTTAAAACTAGACAAAACCTGCTCCTCTAACCTCCAAAACCCTCATCTCATAAACCTCTCCTCAATTTCACACAAAAACAATAAAATATGCTCTTTTTCAAGACATTTCCCTCACCCCTCCCTTAAAGTAGAACTAACCCTCACAGAAGCGGAGATCATGCGAACCCAAGCACCCCTCACCCAACTCCAAGGCAAACTGGGAGAAAGCGTCGGGAATTTTGTTGTTCCGACACGGGGAACAATTCGACTAGAATTACAAGGCCAAATGCTATGTAGTCAACAAAAAACGGCCTTCAACCTAGAAACCAAAACCACCTACCTCCCCTTAAAAAATATAGACAGTATCGAAATTGTCTCTGGACCCATTTGGTGGTTATTATGGGTGGGTCTAATCACCATCATTTGGATCATTGGAATCATTTTTATTATTGCCTTTTTCCTGATCAAACGAGAACGCTTAGTCGTTCACTCCGGCCAAACCATCCATATCCTATTCTTTCCCACAGAACAGCAAAAACGAGTCCAACAATTCACCCAAACGGTACTCACTCAACTCCAGTCGGCCTCGACTCCCCCCTCCCCCAAACGCAAACCCTCGGCAAAAAAGCCAGGTTAATGCCCCTCTAGGGGACTTGCTTCATACTTCTTCGTATAACTTAATGAATTAATGTTACTGCCTATAACCAATTATTGAAAAATAAAACAAACTATCAAAATATGCTTACCTCAAGGTCTATTTCCTTAAAAGAGTTGCTAAGGTAGAACCTAGCTTCCGGCAAAATAGCGGGTCCTAAGCAGTCACCCATTGAAATGAAGCCCCCCTAGCAACCAAAACTTGTCCTAAACTTCGACAAGCTCAGTGTCAGATTACTGATTACTAATAACTGCCTACTAATAACTGCTGACTATTTACTGCTTATTGCTTACTGTTTACTGTTTACTGACTAAAGGAGCATCGAATTATGTCCAATGTCTATTGGCAAGCGAAAATTTGGGGACTTCTCCATGACCCGGCCTTAAAAGGATTACATAACAACACCGGACGCGGTGATAATAGCTTCTGGCTCGACCTAGAAGCCATGGCAGACTGGAAAGACAATAACTGGAATCCTGAAAGCAAAAGCGGAAAAATCTTTCAGCACCTGAAAAATGCCGATTATATTACCTCTGCCAGCGATCGCGGCGCGATCGCTAACCTCAATACCAGTGTTAATTATAATGACCAAGGCTTAAAAATTAGCCATCTCCTCTCAGGAGAACAACAAGACCTTAAACTCCCAGAAACTCACCATCAAGAAATTCTCAGCAACCGTAAAAACTACCTCCAACAGCAAGAACAAGACCTGCGAAATAGTATCCCCACCGCCATCAGAAACGACCCCAAACGCCTGTTTTGGTGGCTGTGGCGTTGCCTCCCCGAAACCACCTGTCAAAACTTTAATGACCCATCTTTATTACTCCTGCCCGCCGAAACCCGCTTTCCCGACGGATCAATCTGGAGTCATGCCAGCTTAACCGCCGCCCTAGCAGGAGCATTCATCGGCTATAATGCCACCCCAGACCTTCTCGCCAACCCTTGGCCAGCCAATGCGCCTCTCCCCCATGCCTACCTAGCCACCTTCAGCTTCTCCCCCGTCCAACAACTGATCAAAGCCAGTCGGAAAATGCGAGACTTCTGGGCAGGGTCTTGGTTACTCCATTACCTGTCCGCCAAAGTCTGCTGGACTCTTGCCAAACAATACGGGCCCGACTGCTTCCTTTATCCCAGTTTGTTCCAACAACCCTTAATCGACCATTGGCTGAGACAAGAATTTGGAGAATGGGTCAAACAACCTAGCGATCGCAGCTTACTCACTGCTGGCTTCCCCAATGTACTCCTATTAATCCTGCCCAAAGAAAAAGTCGCAGCCGCCATGCAAACCGCCAAAAGCACCTTATTGCAAGAATGGCGACAAGTTGCCCATCTTGTCTTCACCCACTTAAAAGAGAAACGCCACTGGACAAGACAACTACAAGAAACCGATAGAACTTGGACCAGTTGGCTAGAAGCACAATGGCAAATCTACTGGACTGCCGTTCCCATCGGTAAAGAAGGGGAAACCCTCAAAAGTAGTGAAATTTATCAAGACGATACCCCCCAAGCCACACAACAAAAAGCCCAACAAGATCAAGATTGGTGTGAACGGCAAAATGAAGCCTACGGACTGACCGGCAAGCAAGCACTCTTCCTTCAACAAGAACTAGACTTTCTCCGTAAAAGTGGACAACATCGCAAAGAGACTCAACACCGCAACCCCTGTGCCGCCAATGTGGGGTCATGGTGGGCCGCCATCTTCGACCAAAACCGCTATAGCCTAGCAGCAGTCAAAAATGCCCGTAACTGGCAACTTCCCACCGTCTTCGGCCCCCGTTCGACCATTTCTGGGTTAGGGTCTGTCGTCTATCCCGACCACCAGAAAAAACGCAACCAAGCAGGAGAACTCACAGACTGGGTAACAGAAAGAGAGACTCGCAACTATTGGACAAGAAATGCTGGATTATTTGACGGCATTGAAGAATTAAACGCCACCGAAACCGTCAAACGAGGTTTAGAAAAAGTTTTACCCGACTTACTGGGGATAGACAACGAACAAGGTCAAACCAATATAGCCGGGTCTTATCCCGACCTCACTGCCGGAGTAGCGGGTTTTCTCAAAACCGGAACATCCGAACAACTCCAGCATTTTCGTCACGCTTGCCAAGATATTCAGCAGAAAATTATTCAAGATCACCGGAAAATTCCTGACCTCATCAGCCAATCTTGGGGAATTCCTTGGATTGATACTTCAGACAATGAACAGTATTCCCAGTATCATCCTCGTGTCTTAAATGCAGGTTGGCTGGTCGAGGAGTTGGAATTACCAGAGGAGGAAGTTCGCAGCTATCGCAATGAGCTACAACAGCGCATCGATCGCCATTACCCCAATAATAACCCGGCCAATTGGTATGTTTTAGCAGCCGGAGATGGGGATGGCATGGGGGACTGGCTGAAAGGGACGAAAATGAAGCAATATCAAGCCTATTTCCCCGAAACCTTAACTATTCCCGATCCCGTGAAACCAGAGTTTGAGGAATTCAAACAACTGCAAAAACGTATGGGCCCCTCAACCCATAATGCCCTCAGTCGGGCTTTACTCGACTTTTCTAACCAACTTCTACCCTATCTCACCGAACAACGCTATGCGGGGCGGTTAATTTATGGGGGTGGAGATGATGTCCTCGCTTATACCAACCTTTGGGAATGGGACAGTTGGCTGTGGGATGTGCGACAGTGTTTTAAAGGGGATAAAGACCCGCACGGGGAGTTTGATGAGACGGGAGACTATTGGCGACCGAAAACGCCTATTAACGGCTTATCAGACCGTCCTTTGTTCACGATGGGAGAGAAGGCGACTATTAGTTTTGGCCTTGTCATGGCTCATCATAGTGTACCGTTGGCTATTGCTTTAGAAAACCTCTGGGAAGCGGAAGATGACGCAAAAGATCATGTCTGCATCAATGAGAAGGGGGAGGAAGATAAAAAAGATGCGGTCCAAGTCCGGGTTATTTACGGCAACGGCAATATTCTCAAAGCGACCACTAAATTTGAGACGTTTGCCCAATGGCGAGCATTATTAAATTTAGAGTTAGAACCCGCATTATTTGAAAGTGCGGCGCAATTATGGGAACAACATCCTGTTCCGCACAAGGCAGCTATTTCCCCTTGGGTCCAGGCGTTTGTGTCTCGTCGAGAGGTGTTGAAGGATGATGAGAAACAAGAGCGTTTTACTCAGCAATTAACGGCCTTTTTAGAGAAAATTTGGGAGAAAACATTAGAGAAACAATTAGAGCAAGAGGTGAAAAACTGGTTCAAATTAGCGGCTTTTGTCCTCCGAAATTCCCAGGTGGGTTCAAAAGAACTTAGTCCTTTTGGATGAGCAAAAGCAAGTTTGGGCACCAGCATTGCGCCCCTACGATACCCTAAAAAATCCTCAATTTCTGTAGGAGCATATTGCATACGCCCTAGGCATAACCCAGATCAATTCTTATCAATTTTTTTCTGTTTTTTTAAATATGAACACTCTGCCATTACTTACTAAAAAAATTACCGTTGAACATTATCATAAAATGGACGAAATTGGCATTTTTGAACCAGAAGAAAGGGTAGAATTAATTGAGGGAGAAATCCTCGAAATGTCGCCGATTGGCTTACAACACGCTGTCACGATTAATCGTTTGAGTAATTTCTTCCCTCAACAATTGCGCGATCGCGCAATTATGACAGTCCAAACCCCCATCCGACTCAATAATTATTCTGAACCCCAACCCGATCTCACCTTACTCCAACCCCGTGAAGATTTTTATGCCCATAAATTCCCCACCCCTGAAGATGTTTTACTGTTAATTGAAGTGGCTGATTCAAGCCTGATCCCCGATCAAGAGATTAAAAAGCCCTTGTATGCTGAAAATAAGATTCCAGACTATTGAGCTAGTTAATCTCACTCGCCAACTTTTAGAAGTTTATCGAGAACCAGAAAATCGCACCTATCAACAACAGCAAATTATTACGGAAAATCAAAGGATTGCTCCCCTTGCCTTTCCTGAATTAACAGTTCATTTTTCTACTATTTTTGGCTAAAACTATGTATTGGTACACTTTAACCCCCTTAGATATTCTCTTATTCCGCGATGCCAAACCCTTTACCCCTGGGGAAAGAGCTTGGGCAGGGAGTGTTTTCCCCCCCAATGGACACACTTTAGCCGGGGCATTGCGAAGTGTTTTAGCAACAGACCAATTAACTTTAACTGGCCCGTTTTTATCCCGTGACAAAACCTTATATTTGCCTCGACCTCTCAACTATGTGGGGGAACGGCGTTTAACTCCGGTGTCTTGGTTAGAGAACCATCCTGCTCACATGATGCAGTGGGATCGATCGCAACCTGCTCCTTTAGTAACACAGCAACGGGAGACGGAGGAGAGTTACTCGAATCATAAAAAGCTCAAGTATCGCCAATATTTACCCACAGAGGTCATTAAAAAAATACTACATAATGAATTAGCAGAGACCGATTGGCGGTGTTCCGAGTCTGAATCCCCCCAACCTTGGGAAGTTGAGTCTCGACCCCACAATAATATTGCCGAAGGGACAAGACAAGTTAAAGATGCGGATGGATATTTTGTGGAGAATGCCATTCGTCTGCATAAAGGATGGAGTTTGGCGGTGGGGTTAGACCAACCACTCCCGGATGTTCCCACGACATTACAACTAGGAGGGGAAGGCCATCGGGTTTTGGTGGAACAGTGCGATGGTTTGGGGGAAGACTGGATGGCAATTCAGCAGCGTTCTCAGGAGAATTTTGAGCAAGGGGGGAAAATGATCGCTTATTTGGTCACTCCTGGGGTGTTTGAATATCCCCAAAAAGTGTCGCGGGGGAAACTCCAAGCGATGTGTCGGGGGTGGCCATGGGAATGGAATCTTGCTCATACGGTGAACAAGAATCAAACACCGGGGCCATTGGTGAGTGTGGCGACAGATCGTCCTGTTCCCATCAGTTGCCGTATTCGGGATAAGGAAGACTCTCAAAAAAGTATTCCGGCCCCGCAAGTTTTCGCAGCCCCACCGGGGAGTTGTTACTATCTCGAACACCCGCAACCCTTGTTCCGAGAAACCCCGAAAACCCAACGGTGGCAAAATTTAGGCTATTCGCAATTTTTGTGGATAACTTATTAAAACGAATTGGTTTAACCCTGTTATTGCTTGAACCCAGTCCTATGAACCCGTCTAAACTTACCCAAGTCGATCGCGTTGATACGTTAATTATTACAGTTGGCACAAGACAAGTCGGTTGGCTTTGTCAAGATGGGATAGTCCGTTGCTTTGGGGCCGATAGCGATCGCGGACATCCCCCCCATATCAACGAACTATACCGAGAACTGCAAATCGAACGCAAGTATCACGAGGAAAACAAACCCGCTTATTTTTGGAGTGTCCGCCATTTAGGACAACGCTATTGGGACTATTGTACAGAGTGGCTAGGCGGGGATTTTACTGCGGTGCGCTTACTCCTCGATGACCCTATCATTGCAGAATCCGTCCCCAAGGGATTAAAGCATATTATCCTCTGGGCAACTAATCAGCCCGAAAGTACCCCCTGGAACTACCGTCGCGCTGATACACTCTGGTTGGCGGAACTGATGAAGGGGAAAATTGAGCAAACTTGGCCTGGGGTGCAAGTGGATGTGGTTGCCCCTATCGTTGCAGCCAATAAACGGGAATTGATCCGCCAAGAATTGGAGGGGTTTATCTTTCCCCTTGCGGTGGAAGCATTACCTAGTCGGGAAGACCCTCCGGTCTTTCTGGTGGAAAATAAAGGGGCTGTTCCGGCGATCGCAGAAAGTTTGGAAATTTGTGCGGCGGCTTTAGTGCGACAAGTCCAAGTTCTGAATGCCAACCCCATCGAACCTCAAACCCTCTATGTCGAGGGGGCTAACGGGAAGCGTTCTGCCCAAACTGCCAGCCAATACGAACTCTTTGCCGTCAGTGAATATTTTTGGCCTGTGGAACGGCAACAAATCATCACCATTTGGGAAAAGGGAGATTTTCGCACCTGTCAAATTTTACTACAAGCCCATCAACTCCGCCATCGGGTTCTTTATCAATTGGCGGGTTATTTAGCCAATGTCACCAACTGGGAAATTGAACCGTTTTTAAATAATCGTAACTTTGAAACGGGGTGGCTGAGAAGTAGGAATTTGGAAGATTTAGCAGGTGGGGCAAGGGTGCAGCAATGGCGAAACCAGTTATTAGAAACCCGTCAAGATGCTGTACAAGCCACCTTAGAAACCTTTTTTCTCATTGAATTACAACTCACTCAAAATAACTACACAACTGCCTTTATGCAGTTAGCACAAACCCTAGAACGGTTACTTTATTTACGCCATCAACAAGAGAATTGGATTGAACTAGGTTTAATTTCAATTCCAGATTATTGGGATATGAATCGCCGTCCTTATGATCCCACCATTAAAGAACTCATTGAGGCTTGGCAAAGGCGAGATAATTTATCCCGAAATAATCCCTATGTTAAATTATTGAATGAGATTCGGCTCAGTCGTAATGATATTGTCCATCAAGCAAAACCGATTACAAGAAATGATTTAGAACGACTATGGGAACAACAGAATTTACTGTCAGAAAACTTACAAGAAACTCAGCAAATTGTACTACTTTGGCGAGAGGTTATCCAAAAAATTGCCAGTCCCCATTGGCAGATTCCTGAAACCTCTTTGCTCAAATCGCTGTCTGATTGGGGAATACAAACGTTAAAAGAAGAATCAGCCCATGTGCTGTAATGATTGTCTTGTCCAAATTCTGCAAAAATTATTCAATTGTAGGTCAAAAAGTCTATGAATATGCACACCGTCTATTTGTATTTACTGTCTCCGTTACATACCGGAGGAACAACCCAAGAGGGAAATTTAGTGGGGATTGCCCGTGAATCGCATACTAATTTTCCTTATATTCCATCGAGTACCTTACGGGGGAAAATTCGGTCGAGTGAAACCGATCAGGTAAAGCGCGATCGCTTGTTTGGAAATGAACTAAAAGAGGGAAAAACTTCCGATGGCAGTGAGAATTTAACCCAAGGTAAAATTTGGATTGGCGATGGGTCAATTCTCTGGTTGCCGATTCCCTCACTCAGTCATGGAGTCGTGTGGATTAGTTCCCCCTTACTCCTCACTCGTTGGGCAAAGTGGAATAATCCAGAAATGACCATTCCCGACGCATATAGTTGTAATTTCAAACAGGAAAATTCTAATGTTTACCTCAAAGATGCCTTATTAAAGGCTTCAGAGTTAAAAGACTTTTCTAACTGGAAAGAATTTGTCCCCCAAAGTCCAGAAGCGAAAGGCATTGAACGAGTGATGATTTTACCTGATCGCCATTGTGCCACGTTAATACAAATGGGACTATGGCGACAAGTGAAAATTAAACTCGATGAACATAAAACCGTGGAGGGAGGATTTCGCTATGAGGAGGCCATTCCCCCGGATACTTTAATGTATTTCCCTTGGGGAACAACTGCCCAGAGTAATGGCACAAGTGCTGATGCAGAACGAGATTTTAAACAATTACTCCAGCAGAGTGACATTATTCAAATTGGGGGACAAGAAAGCCTCGGACGGGGTTTTATTCAACAATGGTTTAAAAATTAAAAAGGGGAAAGTATCATGACAACATTTGATCCGCGCACTATCAGTAAACCCGTGTATGAGGCATTAGCGGGCTTGCGATCGCAATCCTCCCAAGATGAAGCGCGACTGAAAGAACAGAAAAATCAAGCCGTTGAACTTTATACCTATCTGGCCACTTGGGGAATGATGCGTCTTAAAGCTGAAGAACGCGCCTTAACGCAGGAAGGAAAGCAACAAGTCGTTAAAAAGTTCTTTGAATGCTTAGAAAGCCTGTCGGGGTTGAAAAATCTAGCGGGCGATCGCGGCTTAGACACCATCAAAGACCTAAGTTCCGATGATTACCTCGGCCTCACCGGACTAGGACTAGAACTCGCCAACGACTTCAGTTTCTGGGCCAATGCCGTTTATCACGACATTACCGGAGAAGAATGAACCGAGTCCTTAATTATCCCATCATTGCAACAGGAGAAACCCCCTATGGTCTATGAACGCCCCAAACGTCCCAATAAACCCTCCAAAGCGACCAAAAAACCCCCAACCCCCCCAACCAAGAAAGTCATCTCTAAAGGCGGAAAAAACGCACCGAGAAACAAGAGTGGCGGCAGACAAGGCGGAAACGGGGGAAACAATAACACTCCCCCCTCCCCTTGGCTTGACCCCGACAACGAACCCAGTCCCCACGAAACCGCTAGTTTCGTTGAATATTTGCGCTGGATGCGTGAACCAGACCGAGACAACTACAAAGACGGGACAAAAGTAGAAATCCTACAACAGGCCACCGAAAACGCCAACTATCGCCAACGTCTCGCCACCCTCAGTAAACGAACCGAACGCATTGCCGGAAAAAATAATACCTTTCAAGTCAAATGCCCTTGGCGGATTCGCGTTGGGGGACATCGGGGGCCCGAAAGTATTTTACTCCCGGCCTTTGATGCTTTGGGGATGCCCTATATCCCCTCTAGTACCCTACGGGGTGTGGCGAGAACTCAGGCCATCCGAGAGTTAATGGCAAAAAATCCCCAGTTGAACTGGAAACAAGCTCAAGACCATCCCAACATTGCCAAATATTTTGGCTCTCTCGAAGCAGGGGATGCGGATAAAGCGGGAAAAATTGTTTTTCTGGATGCTTACCCCATCCCCAGTCAAACGGGAGGGTTAACGATGGATATTGCCAATAATATTTGGTCTTGGGAGGGGAATGACCTGAATTATTCTCCCAATCCCAATCCCTTTTTATCCTTGAAAGAAACCACATTTTTAATCGGGTTACGGTTAACGAGTCGCTGTGAGGATGCAGCCCTTTTAGAACCCGTGAAAACTTGGCTAATTCAAGGATTACAGTCTGGGATTGGGTCTCAAGTCAACACAGGCTATGGCGACTTATTGAAAGCCGGAGTGGGGCAACCGACAGATGAGTTTTTCCGGGTTGATTTTAGCTTAGAAGGGCAGTTAATTCACGGATATCAACGCTTTACCCAATGGCGATGGAATGACCGTCGCCACGAATGGCAAATGCGCGGACAAGCCCAAGCGGAAGTCCGTCCCACGGCGTTTAAATCCATGTTGCGTTATTGGTTTCGTGCCTTTGCTTTGGGAGTGTTAACCCCACAACAAGTATCCACTTGGGAAGCACAACTCTTTGGGGGCATTAATCCTAAAAAGTACGGTTATTTGAAAGTTAGTTTGCTCAATGGTCGTATTGCTCAAAAAGAACCCCGTCCTAATTATAAAGGGCAAAATGATCCTTGTGGGGAGCAGCAGGGAACGTTGGTTTTATCTTTCTCTCCAGAAACGCCCAATGACCAAGAGACCCAGTTAAAAACATTGTTGAAAAATTTAACTTGGTTATTGTTTAATTTGGGGGGAATTGGACAAGGGGCGAGACGACCTTGTTATTCTCGACAAAACCGCGATCGCGCCCCTTGGTATCGGGGTTCAACCTTCTATATTGAGCTAGAAGAAGCCGATCCTTTCTGGGAGGCCCCCGAACAAATTTCCGCCTTTAAAAAGACCTTTCAGCAGCGTCTCAAGGCATTTTATCAAGCATTAGGTCAACTCACCTCTCAAAACCTCGACTATAACCACCGTACCAATAATTTCCCAGTCCATCAGGATACTTGGACAGATGCCGTAGATCGGAACTGTGAAATCATTATTTGTAATGGCAGGGAGAGAAATGATAAACCCTATGCGTTAAACATCCTTCACAGTCCCCAGTTTAAAATTAAAAGAGGGTCAAGGGAAGACTATGATGGCAACTTGTGTGGGAAAGTCGTGAAGGGTGTACAACCCTCTCCTGTGTGGATTGCGGATTTAGGCGATTATCAAGTTGTCACCGTTTTTGGAGCAACTCAGAATCCCCGTCGGCAATATGTAGAGGAATTAAGCAACCAAACGTCAGCTAAAAATTATGCTACAGTATTTCCTCTACCCTAGTTCGTAGGTGCGCTTTAGCGCACCTATTTCACCTCATCTAATTCTAGTATGACTAAACTCCATTCCTATCAACTCACCAACTTTAAAGCCTTTGCTGGCCCGGAAACTATTCCCATTCGTCCTATCACCCTAATTTACGGTGCAAATTCATCAGGAAAAAGTTCCATTATTCAATCCCTTCTACTGCTCAAACAAACCTTAGAGCAAGCAGGAGATGGGAACACACTCTTACTTCCTCAAGGAAACCTTGTAGATTTAGGGAATTATCGAGAATTTATTCATCGTCACGAAACAGAGCGATTTTTTTCTTTTAAAACTACCTTCAAGATTGGGGAATTTGATTCTGATCCACCTTTACCCGATAGTATCCAAGCGTTATTAGGTGAGATTTTAACGGATCACCCCTTCATTGGTTTAGAAGTCACTTATTGTTATCGGGACTCTCAAATTTGCCTTGAATCTATAAACTGTTTTGCTAGTAATATGAAAGAACCTTTTGTGACTTATCAACCTAGTGAGGAGCAAGATTATTTAATAATCCGTGAACTTAATCCTAATCACATTATTTGGCAAAATTGGTGGGAACACTCTAAAGTAGATATCAGAAAATCAGTAACCAATGTTGTAAAAACAGCATTAAAAAGTTTTGGAATAAAAAGACCACCATCAGCAAAAAATAAACAAATTCAAGCTCTTGAGGAGTTAAAAACTGAACAAATTCAAGCTCTTGAAGAGTTAAAAGCTGAAAATGATAACGAACTTGGAGTAACTCAATTAAAACAAAGAAAAATAGATGAAGAGAAAATTGAACTAAAAATAGATCGAATAATTTCACTTCTAAGCATTCTCAATAAAACGTTAATATTAGAAGTAGCTTTAGAAGATTATATTCAAGTTATGAATTATTCAAAATATCTTGATTTTAATGATTTTTTACCGAATTTTTATGGGGATTTAATCCAAAAAGAAATGGATGAACAATTAGAATATTTAGCTAAAATTTATCAAGAACATTCTAATATATTAGTCGATTTTATTGATTTTTTAAATCCTCTATTTCTTACATTTATCAAAGAAACTTGCTATATTGGACCGATCAGAGATTATCCAGAACGTTTTTATATTGCAACAAATCAGTCTGACTCACAAGTAGGTAAATCTGGTAAAATGATGACAAATTTACTGTTTAAAAACCCGGAGTTATTGGATCAAGTTAATCAAAAATTCAAGGATTTTGAAATTCATTATCAATTACAACCTGTTTCATTCACTCCTAGTGAAGAAGGTTTAAAAAGTGATGTTTACACTATTCGCTTAGTGGATAAAAATAATGTTAATGTTAGTTTATTAGATGTTGGTTTCGGTATCAGTCAAGTTTTACCCGTTATCACACAAAGTGTATTATCGGAAGGAAAAACCATTTTAATGGAACAACCAGAATTACACTTACACCCTAAACTGCAAACAGAATTAGGAGATTTATTCATAGAATCTGCACAGAAAAATACCTTAATCATTGAAACGCATAGCGAACATTTAATGTTGCGAATTATGAGACGAATGCGCGAAACATTTCAAGAGGAATTACCCTCTCATGCCCCCCCAATAAAACCAGAAAATATATCAGTTTTATTTGTTGAACCTATTGGAGATACTGCGGTTGTTCGACATATAGACTTGAATGCAAGAGGAGAATTTATAAAATCATGGCCGGGTGGTTTTTTTGAAGAAGAATTAGAGGAGTTATTTTAAAAATAATGCTTTTGAATGAATATAGTTTAACCCCAGATGTATTCAATTTTAATTCTTATGGTAACAGCACTACTGATGAAGATTGTCGTAAAGATATTTGTGAAATTCATTTAAAACAGCTTTTATCAATATTACAAGAAGAAGCGTTACTACGTAATTTACATGGTGGCAAATGGTATGAATTTATTAATCGGCTTCAGTATAAGCACCCCATTACAACTAAAAAGTTTTTAAAAGCGTTAAAAAAGCAACGAAGATTAGTCACCACAGAAAAAGTCAATTTAAAAAAACCTAGTGATGATTTTGAATGGTGTCAAGAAGCACTTTCTTCCCATAAGCAAGCACCGCTAACTGGAATAATCACACCAAAAGCTACAAAACAAAGGTTTGAAAACAATCAAATAGTTGCTTCTATAGAAAAACTTAATGAAACTAATTGGTGGCTAGATAGAAGTCCATCAGTAAGATTATCTCGAACAGTACAAGACTATGTAAACAATTTAAAGCTAATTTTCCAACATTCTAATTCTTTAATGTTTATTGATCCTTACTTAAATCCCGACTCTAAAAGTCATAATAAATTTCATGAAATTTTTATAAAAATACCCCTTACTAACTCCTTGCAAAGCATAGAATTTCATGTTAGTTTGGACCGTTACTCAAGTGAAGAATATAGAGTCAGTTTTAATCATTTAAAACAGCAAATTAAAAATCTAAAGATTCCAATTACTGTTTTTATGTGGGAGCAGTTTCATGATCGCTATCTCATAACTGATTTAGTTGGAATTAGTTTACCTCATGGTTTTGGATTCAGTTACTCTCCCAAGCCAAAAACTACTTGGACTCGATTAGGAAAAAAACATAAAGATGAAGTACAAGGTGAATTTGATCCTAGTACAAAACAGCATAGATTAATAGATACTTTTTCACTTCCTTAATATGATTAAATACTAAATTATGGAATTTTACTATATTTTAGTCCAATTTTACTGATCCTTGATACCGCCCCAACAACCGCAACGCCATCCCATAATGACGCTCCACTAACGCTGGAGGACTCATTACCTGCGCTTTATCCCCATAGCGTTGGACCCAAATACTAAACTCATCCAAGGACCGAGGTGGTAACACTAAAGAATAATCTATATACTCCGGTTTTTCTGTGGTGGGGTCTTTCTTTCCCCGTCGTAACTTTTGTTTCGGGTGTCGTAATTGGCCCTCCTCGATAAAGGTACTCACTGGGGGGAAAAAGCGCACTCGGACGCTGACTCCTTCCCCCTTTCCTGCTAACTCCTGTTCCTGTTCCTCCCGTGTCCCCAACTTCAACCCCCACCCTGTCTCTAGTAATTCATGGGCCTGTTGTAAACGCTCCCATTGAGCCTCAATGCCTCGACCATTGGGGGTAAGTACCTTTAAATAGTCTTTATAACGGTTCATGCGGCCAATGACTAATTGATGGTTGGCGCAGCGTTCATAGAGGAGATACCAGGCGATATCTCGATAAATCAGTTGTAAGGGCCAAACTTGATCAATGCCTAATTGACTGTCTCCATAGGGGTTCACTGTACGGGAAATTTCAATGGGTTGCCCAGTGACGATCGCCTCCTCTAAAGGGGCAATATGATGAAATAGGGTGGGTTGATAGTCCTGTTTCTCTAACATCTCCTCTGGGTCGGTATAATCGATCGCGCGATCGCAGTTTTGTCGGACCGGATAGGGAGAAGTGGCCTTGGTTTGGTGGGGGAAAGCAAACCCCCGCACCCGTTGCAGGAGGCTTTGATACATTTGGCGAATTTGCGGATCCCCTTGGTATTTAGCTTGAGATTCTAGGGCATTTAAAGCCGCTTGCAATTCTCTGGGACTCATGATCCCTGTGCCGAGATAATAGCCCCAGCGATACATCCTGCGGTCTAATATGCCGTACTCTCGCAGGCGTTTGAGGTCTTTTTGGAGGGTTGGGGGGGCGGGATAGTTGGGGGGGAGGGGGTGGCCTTGCTCTTGGGCGAGGGTTTGCAGGTGCTGTTGTAGGTCTTCTAGGGCGTTGTGGTGTTGCTTGGGGTTATCTCGCCAGGCGCGGCGTTGGGGACAACCGACTCCGGGGTGATGGATGAGAGTGGCGATGAGGAGCATTAACCGTTGGAAGGCGGTTGGGTCGGCATAGGGGTGAGGACTGGGTTTACGGGGCATGGGGGCTGTTTTGGGAGGGAAAAAAAGAGAATATTTTTGTTAGGGAAGATGAGGTTTGGGGTTTAGCCTAGCATGGGGGTTTGATGGGGGCAAGGGAGGGAGGGGTGAGGATGGGCTATTAGTGGATTTTAGGGGTGGGGGGAGAGTAGGGTGAAGATAAAAGATTGAGTTTCAGGAATTAAGCGTTATGTATATATCGACTCGGGCCGCACTGGTTCGCAGTGGGGTGGTTGCAGGGGTGAATTGTGCGATTACCCTGACTTTACTGTTGATTGCGCCGTTAGGGTTAGCGGCGGTAATTACCAATACGTTGTTTATTACGGCCTCGACCTTTGGGGTTTGTGTGGTTGGCGATTGGGTGGTGGCTTGGTTGGGGGGTGGTGTGCCGCCGTCTGAGTTACCCAGGGGGGTTGATACGGGGGTGATGCAGGAGCGTCAACGGGATGATATTCGGCGGTTTTAGGGAGTCCTGGTTGGTTGTCTCGGAAAAGCCCGGTTTCTCTTGTGAGTGGGGGGTGATGTCTCTAGATGGAGAAAGAAACTGGGTTTTTGACTCCCTTTTGTTTGTCCGAAAAACCCGGTTTCTCTTGTGAGTGGGGGATGATGTCTCTAGATGGAGAAAGAAACCGGGTTTTTTACTTACCTATTATGAATTATCCAAAATGCGTTCTCTTTATGTCTCTCAACAAGGTTGTTATGTGGCTCTGGAGCAGGAGCAGTTAGTGGTGAAGGCTCAGGGGGAAGTTCTCTCTCAGGTTCAATTGCCTTTACTAGAGCAGGTTTTGATTTTTGGGAAGTCTCAGATGACGACTCAGGCCATTCGGGCTTGTTTATGGCGGGATATTCCCGTTGTTTATTTATCACGGATGGGGTATTGCTATGGGCGCATTGTGGCCATTGAACGGGGGTATCGGGTTTTGGCTCGGTATCAGCAGGAGTTGGGGGTGGGGGAACGGTTGGGGGTGGCTCAAAGTATTGTTTTGGGGAAGTTACAGAATAGTCGGACGCTTTTGTTACGGCAAAAACGTCGCTATCCGTCGGAGTCTCTGAGTTTGGCGATTCAGAGTTTGGATTATTTACAAACTCAGGTGAAACACGCGGATTCTAGTGAACGGTTGTTGGGGTTTGAGGGGACTGGGGCGAAGACCTATTTTGCGGCGTTGGGGGATTGTTTACGGAATGGGGATTTTGTGTTTACGTCTCGCTCGCGGCGGCCTCCGGGGAATCCGGTGAATGCCATTCTTAGTTTTGGGTATCAGGTGTTGTGGAATCATTTGTTGGCGTTGATTGAGGTGCAGGGGTTAGACCCCTATCAGGCGTGTTTACATTCGGGGAGTCAGCGTCATGCGGCGTTGGCGAGTGATTTGATTGAGGAGTTTCGTGCGCCGTTGGTGGATTCGTTGATGTTGCGCTTGATTAATAAACGGGTCATGCAGTTGGGGGATTTTGAGTATCGGGATGGGGGGTGTTTTTTGAGTGAGAGGGGACGGAAAAAGTATTTACAGGGGTTTGTGCGGCGGATGGAGGAGGAAATTCAGGTCGAGGATGGGGTGCAGCCTCGATGGGATATTCTTATGCAGCAGGTGAAGCGGTTTAAGCGGTTTGTGTACAGTCCTAGTGAGGGATATTCTCCCTATGTAACGCGCTGATGTTGTTGTATGTGATTACTTATGATATTCCGTCGGATCGGCGGCGGAAGAAGATTGCGGATTTGTTGGAGGGGTATGGGCAACGGGTTCAATATTCGGTGTTTGAATGTGTGTTGGATGAGAGGAAGTTTGAGGAGTTGCGGGAACGGTTGCGGCATCGTTATGAGGAGGGGGAGGATAGTATTCGTTTTTATCCGTTGTCGCGTCATACGTTGGGACGGGTGGAGGTGTGGGGTGAGCCTCCGGTGACTG
>NZ_JAQMSD010000174.1 GCF_028330525.1 Spirulina sp. CS-785/01 | reverse complement strand
TCCCTATTCCCTATTATTCCCTGTTCCCTATTCCCTATTCCCTATTATTCCCTGTTCCCTGTTCCCTATTCCCTGTTACCTGTTACCTATTCCCTGTTCCCTATTATTCCCTGTTCCCTGTTCCCTGTTCCCTGTTCCACCAATTACCAAAAAAAATGTACTGTCCCAACCCGTTGTGTCGTCGTCCTATTAATGCTGATATTGCCCAGTTTTGTCAGGGGTGTGGGACGCGGTTAAGTTTGGGCCAACGGTATCGGTTACAAGAATTATTAGGAATGGGAGGGTTTGGACGGACGTTTTTGGCGGAAGATTTGTATAAACCGTCTAAACCCTATTGTGTGGTGAAACAATTTTATCCTCAAGAAACCCATTCGGGGGAGAAGGCCGCTTATTTATTTCAACAGGAAGCGGTGCGGTTGGAAGAATTAGGGAAACATCCTCAGATTCCGGAATTATATGCTCATTTTGAGCAAGAGGGGCAACAGTATATTGTACAGGAATGGATTGATGGGCAAGATTTGGGGGAGGAGTTGGCCAAACAAGGGCCGTTTAGTGAGCGCAAAATTGAGCAGTTATTACGGGAAATTTTGCCGCTTTTACAGTATATTCATGGAGGAAATGTGATTCATCGGGATATTAAACCGGAGAATATTATTCGGAGAAAGTCCGATGGCCGCTTGTTTTTGGTGGATTTTGGGGCGGCGAAATATGCGACGGAAAGTGTTTTAGGGAAGACGGGGACAAGTATTGGCAGTTTGGGTTATACTGCACCAGAACAAACGTTAGGAAAGGCGAGTTTTGCTAGTGACTTGTATAGTTTGGGGGTGACTTGTCTGCATTTATTAACTCAGGTGAGTCCCTTGGAATTGTATGATGTTCATGAGGCGGCGTGGCAGTGGAAAGCGCATCTCAAGTTTCCCTTGCGGGAACAGTGGGTGCAGTTATTGGAGGGGATGTTGGTGAAGGCCACGCGATCGCGCTTTCAATCTGCCCAAGCTATTCTACAACAACTCGACACCAACCCCCAACGCTTTCTCCAAGGTTGTCGTTGTGAGCATACTTTAACTGGACATACCGATAAAATTTTATCTGTGGCCTTTAGTCCCGATGGAAAATATTTGGCTAGTGGGAGTTGCGATCGCACGGTAAACTTATGGGAGTTAGGTTTACTCCCCGACTTACAAACCCTCACCGGCCACCAAGGGGAAGTCACCACCCTCGCATTCACCCCCCAACAGCAAACCCTCATCACCGGGAGTCGGTCTGGAGACCTCTTATACTGGCAACTCTCCAACGGAAAACGGTTATCTCCCCTCACCCAAACCTGTAACCCCCTCATGACTCTCGCATTACACCCCAAACGCGCAATTTTAGTCACCGGAGGGGCCAACCATCCCTTAAAACTCTGGAAATTCCCCAAGTTACACCCATTAGGAGAATTACACAGCAAAAACTTTCCGGGGGCCTGGTGTTTAACTTTTAGTCCCGATGGTCAACTTTTGGCCAGTGGGGGGATAAACCAAGTCATTTATCTCTGGGACATGGCCACGGGACAACCCCGGACTATTCTACAAGGTCACAGGGGGACGTTTGCCGGAATTACCAGCCTGGCCTTTAGTCCCGACGGTCAAACCTTAGCCAGCAGTAGTCAAGACCGCACGGTAAAATTGTGGGATGTGGCCACAGGTCAAATTAAAGCGACATTACCGCAACATCAAAAAACCGTGACTTCTGTTGCGTTTAGTCCTGATGGTCATTTGTTAGCCAGTGGGGGAGAAGATGCAGCAATTTCCCTTTGGTCTCCCACTAGCCAACAATTACAAAAAACCTTATTAGAACATAAGGCGGCCATTACCAGTTTAGCCTTTAGTCCCGATGGCAAATATTTAGCCAGTGGAAGTCTTGACAAAACGGTTAAACTATGGTCAATCGAAGGAGAATTATAGAAAACCAGAAACCGGGTTGATCAGCATTCAGATATTATTGATCTGTTCGTAGTAAGCTCGCAAGGGAGCTTCTTTCACCCCTGATAGAGTAACGGCTAGATTTTTCAGTGCCTCGTTGGTCTCTTAACCCGTTTTTAACGGGTTTAAGCTCTTAGCCTTGGGTTTCAACCCAAGGATGATTTGTGAACTACCTTTATCAAATCAAAGATTGTGATAAAAGATTGTGGTCGTAGGATTCTCAGCCTTCTTGCCAAAACTCTGCTCCTCACCCCAAACTGACCACAAAAACCCGCTTTCTCAGTGGTAAAATAAAATAAGCTCTACAAATAGTAAAAGGGGCAATTATGCAACACATGAATAACCAACCCGCCACTCCCAGACATATCCATCACATGAATCAGGGTAATATTGGATTACGAGAAAGAATTGCTCAATTGTCGGCTAACCCCAATGCCAAAGCTGTTGCGGTGGGAGTGGCAACGGTTGCGCTGACTCCGGTGATTTTACCCTTGATGAAACCTGTTCTCAAAGCCTCGATTAAATCCGGGGTTTCTTTGTACGAAAAAACTAAAGGTGCGATCGCGGAAACCGGAGAAGCCATCGCAGATATTGCCGCAGAAGCGCAAGCCGAAGCACAGGCCGAAGCCCAGCAAAAAGCCGCTTTTACCCCTGCCAGCACCCCCCCTCAATCCCCTAACACTGAGGGATAATGGCACAATTACACTTTGTGGCGAAACCGCAAAATCCTGTTAAACGTTAATCTTCAACCTATTAACAGTAAGAAACCACGGGAAACTAACCCTCAAGAGCGAACTCAGACCTCGATACGCTTCGTTCTTGAGCGGTTAAATTATTCGATACATTCAAAATTACTGTTGCTCATAAGAGCGACTTGGCACTGAAACCCGTTGCTCAGAAAACTGCCGAGAGGAGGGAGTCACATCAAGCACCGTATCACCAGCTTGGGACGATTCTTGTTTTTTCAGTTCAGCCACCCATTGCGAGAGGGGAATTTCTTTGCGGCCAGACGTGGGCAACCCTCGGTTAACTCCATTTTTGACGGAGTTTGAGGGAGTCTCTGGTGGGGAGGGTTGTGTTAAAGTCGGGAACAATTTAGGACTTAACACCAATACCCCCAACCCTAACCAAGCCAAGGGGTGATTACCATTCCCATCTTCGAGAATTTCCTTGAAATGGAAGGTAAGCACTGACTTTTCCAAATGGATCAAGGACATAGGATTACCAAGATTCAGCTTACTTCTAGAATAACAGGATTGCCTCAATTAATGACAATTCTTTGCAAGACTCAAAAAAGGTTTATGACTGGGGTTGATCTAACTCTAATTGATGTTGGACTAAGGGGCGTAAACTATTAACGCCAGCCGCGATCGCAGACCCATTATGAATCGCCGTGGCAATCAACGGATTCAGTCCCATAGTAGTTGCTAACCCCAACGCCACCAAATTCGGCGCAACCACCAGGGCAATATTCTGCTCAATCAAGGCTTGGGTTTGTCGCGCAATAGAAACCGCTTCTAATAACCCGTCTAACTGATTATTCATCAACACCACATCCGCCGTTTCTCGCGCAATATCCGACCCTTGGGCAAAGGACACAGACACATCAGCATAGGCCAAAGCCACCGAATCATTTAACCCATCCCCCACAAAGGCCACCGTCCGTCCGGCGGAGTGTAAATTACGCACAATTCGCGCTTTTTCATCGGGGAAGGCTTCTGCATAAACCTGTGCCGTGGGAATTTTCAGGCTTTTGGCCACTTGAGCAGCCCGTTGGGGATGATCTCCGGTGAGTAAGTACACTTTTAACCCGTACTCCTCTTGTAGAGTATTAATCAACGCCGCACTATCTGGCCGCAGGGGATCAGTATATTCAATTACACCGCAAAAAACGCCCTTCCCCTCCGGAGACGCTATGCCATCGCAAGCCACATAAATCCGCGACTGTAACTCCTCCTCCCCATACTCTGCCGCCAAACGACTCTCGGCACTCTCATGGCCTTCTCCCCAATCTATCCCCACTTGCTGGAGAAAACGCTCACTACCCACCCAAACCTCACGGCCTGCGATGGTTGCTTGTACGCCTAACCCCACCTCATAAAACCAGTCCTCCCGCTTCGGTAACGGATTCCCCTGTTGATGAGCATACTCCACAATCGCCTGAGCGACCGGATGATTGAGCCGTTGTTCCGCCGCCGCAGCGAGTCCCAACAACTCCGCCTCCGCCATCCCTCCAACAGGTTTTACTCGGGTTACGGCGATCGATCCTTGAGTCAAAGTCCCCGTTTTATCAAACACCACCGTATCCACCTCCGCCAACTGTTCCAAAGTGCGCCCACTGCGGACTAAAAGCCCGTGTTGCGTCGTATGGTTTAACGCCCCTAAAAAGGCCGTCGGTAGAGACACGCGAATCCCCGTCACAAAATCCAACGTCAGGATAGAAGCCGCCCGCGCCGGATTACGACTCACCCCTAAAACCAACGCAGATAAGAGTAAGGCCGGGAGAATCAAGCGATCGGCCACTTTCTCCGCATAATTGGCCATGCGGGTATCGTGAACCGGAGCTTTTTGTAACAGCGCAATACTGGCCGCCGCCCTCGTTTCCGTTCCCACCTGCTCGGCTTTAATATGAATTTGGCCCGATCGCAACAACGTAGAAGCCAACACCCGATCCGCCTCACGACGCACCACAGGCATCGCCTCCCCCGTCAGACTTTGTTGGTCAATAATCGCTTCCCCGTGTAACACCGTCCCATCCACCGGAATCTGTTCCCCCGGATAAACAATCACCGTATCCCCCACCTGTACCGACTCACTGGGGATTTTTTGTGGGGGTTGCCCAATTTCCCGTTGCACCCAAGCAAACCGCCCAATGGCATCCTGTAAATTTGCCGTCCGAACTTCCGTCACTCTAGCCGTTTGTTCCCGAATGGCATCCCCCAACTCATGGAGGACAATCACCATCGCCGGAGTTACTAATTTCCCTTGCAACGCACTCAGACTCAAAGCCAGAAAGTCCAAACAATCAATATTCAGCTTGCGCTGTTGCACCAAACTCTCAAACGCCCGTTGAGCCACCGGAAACGCCGCCGCCAAAAACGCCACTCCCGCCACAGGCCGCAGCATTCCTAACCGAGAAACGCGACTCAAGAGGGCGAGTAATGCCGCTAAACCCGGCAATTGTAAATTCGACCAAGCGGTTTGGGTAAGGGTGGGCAATTGAGTGATCATCTTAGCCGGAGGAGCAGCAATTCCCGTCTGTTTTGCCGTCTGGGGTTTACTCATTGGCTCTGGAGACGGTTGCCCCAACTGGGGTAAATAGGCTTGTATTTGCCCTGCTAACGCCTGTTCTGTCACCCTATCGGGAGCATAACCAATAATAACCGACCGGGCGGCGGCATTAATGCGAACATGAGTCACCCCGGCAGTTTGTTCCAATATCTCCCGCAGCGTGGCGGCATGATGAGGAAAGTCCCCCAGCAGGGGAATTCGCAGGCGTATCCGACCAGGTAAACGATGGACAATGTGATAATCTGCACCAGAATGCTGAGGAGAAGCCGGAGGGGTGGGGGTTAAAGAGATCATTCGTATCTTAATCAGAATGGGTTGGTGTTTCAGGGGTGGGATTTTCGGCTTGTTCTAAGATGTTGAGCAAGTACATTCCTAACTCTAATTCCGATACCCCCGTACCGTCGTATTGAATGACGAGGGAAGCAGCCGCACGATTGACGCGCACTTGCTGAACTCGTGCATCCCCAGATAATAGAGTTTGGAGACGTTTTGCATACATCTCATCACTGACTAACTTGGGAATCCGTAGGCGAATGCGTCCGGGAATGGAGTGAACAATTGTATAATCCTCTTGGCCTTGTGGGGTAGCTTGATGATTATTGCCTTCTGGGTTGGACTCATTGGCGGTTTGGGGATGAGCCTGTTGTTTTAATTGCACCACTCCTTGACGCACCATGGCGGCAATTAACAGGTTCACCAGTAAGGCTTGGGCCCCTCGCAATTGTAACCGATTAGTGACGAAGATTCCTGCCAAGACGGGGACAATGGCAACGATTTCGCTATAGTCTTCGAGGACTTGACCCACTCGACTGGCAATGGCTGAGTTTTGGGAGGATTGCATCTCTAACCCGGATGTAGCATTGGTCATTCTTAATGTTCCTTTCGTGAGACGATGACTAACTGGTCTCTCAATTCCCGCGATAATTGAGAAATTTTATCACTACTGTAGCAGGTGGGGGGGAGTCTAGACAAACTGGGGAAGATAGGGGAGCGTCGGGAAAATGGTAGGGTGCGTTCAACGGTCAATTCCCTTAATTTTCTCTCTTCATTTGACTCTTGGTTGAACGCATTATATCCTCTACTCTTCTGACAAGATAAGGTGCGTTGGGTGAACTTATTTTGGAGTGTTGTTTGCAGTTTGCTCTCCATCCAACGCACTCTAAAGTGAGCAATCAAGCTCTGATTTAGTTTTTTCTAAGTTAATTGTGCAATAACAAGAACTTTAAACAGCCAAGTACTCAAAACAATCATGATGGCTACTGCTAACGCGGCTACAGATTCGGAAATTCTTGAAATTTTGTTGCAGCCTGTGTAGATCATCAAAATTGTATAAGTAATGGCTAAAATGCCGAGAACGATCAATATTTCTAAATTGCCAGCTCCTAAAAGTCCAATTAAAAGAATTAGGAAACTTGTAGGTAATAGAGCAGTTCCAGCAATGAAGACATCTCCTGATATGCTTCCCGAACCTCGAAAGAGTAATCGAGTAACAAAGCTAGAACCGACAATACTTATTACTAATAGTGCGCCAAAAAATGCAACTTGAAAAAAAGGCGTTTCGTCCGAATTAGTTGACATAGCAAATACTTGAAAAAGATTACCGAAGCCAAACACAAAACAGACAACGAAGAAAATTCCAAAGGCGATACCTACGCCTAGAGATCGTTTTTCTCCAAGTCCTTTATAAAATTCGGGAAGTCCTCCTACAGGATTTGTTGCAAAAATTTTTAACCCGTTTACAGCATCTTGGACTGTTTGCTTGACAGCTTCTGTTGTTTCTTGACTTTTGTCTGACATGGTTCTTTTTCCTTAATGTATTTGTTTGTTGTTGAAAGGAAAACAAGCAACTAAAGATTGCACCTTACCAGAAAATATGCACAGTTATTTTTTAGTTTAGAAAGTCCATAATTTCTTGAGTATAGCGATCTTAGATAGTGTATAAACACTTTAATTTTCAATTTTTGCCATGGGTGAAATACGGCGATAAGTGCGTTCATAACCTATTTAGGCAGGCTATATAAGACATTCTCCAAATGCTTTCCTATTTTCTGATGCTCCCAAAAACTTGAAAGGGCTAAAGCCCTGACTACGAACGACAAATGGGGTTTTTATTATTCACCAATAACAAATTACTTACATTGAATTCCAAACAACGACATAATATAAGCCTATCTCGATCTCTCGTTGGTGTATACACATGAACGCTAATCAACTTTGCCTGGGGTGTCTCTGGATGTGGGGAGGAGTTTAACTCAGGTCGCCAACCAGTTAGGGTTAAATGCTGTGCCTCGGGTGGATGCGTTTGTGGAGAATGGGTCGGAGTTGGTGTTTGGTGGCCGGGCCCGTCTTGATTTTACAACCAGTTTTACCGGGCGCGATCGCTTGCTCATCCGTATCGCGGAAACCAACCTCTTTCCCTTCACTGCCAATAGTTTTGGCCGATTTCGGGCTCCGGCCTTTCCCCCCGTCCTCCTCCGTCCCGTGAATGCCCCTTTTACAGGCAACACGGGGGAAACGGCCCAAACGTTTAATCTCGATGAAGCCAAAATCGGTTACTTTTTCCCCGTGGGGTCGGCCAAACTGTATATTGCGGCAACTGGCGGCCATTGGCATGATATCACCCCTACGCTCAGTGGTTCATTTCAGGACTTTGATGGCGGTAATGGGGCATTATCTGTTTTTGCCACAGAAAGCCCGATCTATCGCATTGGAGGGGGCGCAGGGGCGGCGTTTCACCTCCCCTTGACGGAGGATGAGAGGGCGGGTTTAACTTTGGGCTATTTGGCGGGGCCGGGGGCCAGTGATGCCAGTCGGGGGGTATTTAATGGCGAATATGCGGCTTTGGGCCAGGTTCATTTTGGCTTCGGTGATCTTGATGTTGGCTTAACCATCGTTATCCGATTAGTGAAAATTTAGTGAAAATATTTCCCTCACCCCTGGGTTAATCTGGCTTTTTTCGGCGAATGAGTTTAACCAAGAGGTGATTATAGGGACGTTACGGACGACGTTTACTGTTTAGGATTCTTTGTTCTTGGTAGAAAGAAGGATAACGGGTAATCAATAATTATCCATTATCCCTTACTCACTAAGTCCCTACTGCAATACCTTGGCTGACAAAAGATGTCACCCATAATTGTAAATCAGGGTCGGCCATTTGTTCGGCGACCTGTTTTTTTACGGTTTGGGCTTGTTTTTGGGACTCACAGAGACCAAACACTGTGGGGCCAGACCCAGACATCATGGTCCCTAAAGCATTGCTTTGTTTAAATGCTTCTCGCAGTTTGGCGACTTCTGGGTAAGCGGGGAGGACGACTTCTTCGAGGTCATTGTGGAGGTGTTGCGCGATCGCGTTACTATTTTCTTTAGCAATAGCTTCCACTAACTCCCCCGACTCCACCCGTTTCACTTGGTCAGAAAATTCTTCCGGTTCTTTATAGGTTTTCCCAAACTGATGGCGATAGGTGGTATAAGCCCAAGGAGTGGAGACTTCGAGGCTTTTATGTTTCCCCAAAACCACCCACATCCCCGAATAACCGCGAATAAAGTCTAGTTGTTCCCCTCGTCCTGTGGCAATGGCCGTCCCCCCCGCAACGCAAAAGGGAACATCTGACCCCAATTCCGCCGCTAAATCCTGTAATTCCGGTTGGGTGAGTCCCAATTCCCACAGGGAGTTTAACCCCACCAAAACCGCCGCCGCATCGGCTGACCCTCCGGCTAACCCTGCCGCAATGGGAATATTTTTTTCTAGGGTAATGTCCACCCCACCATGATGGTTAAATTGATCAAGGTAGCGATCGCGCATAAAGGCCGCTGCCCGATACGCTAAATTCGTCTGAGGGTCGCTGAGGTGACTATGGTTGCAATGGAGGTGAATGGTCTGGCGGCCTGCGGGTTTAATCTCAACCCGGTCCGCTAGGTCGATACTTTGCAGGATCATCACCAGTTCATGGAATCCATCGCTGCGATCGCCTACAATTTCTAAATACAAATTAATTTTAGCGGGAGCTAATAAAGAATACTGTTTCATACAACATCTTAAACTTACCTTCCCGTATCATAGGCGTTGACTCCCCCCCCTGAGCAGACCCGCGCAAACTTTTGTTATCCAAGGTTGGGAGATGGGGGAGATGGGGGAG
>NZ_JAQMSD010000173.1 GCF_028330525.1 Spirulina sp. CS-785/01 | reverse complement strand
CCTCTATTCTCTCTCCTCTCTCCTCTATTCTCTCTCCTCTCTCCTCTATTCTCTCTCCTCTCTCCTCTATTCTCTCTCCTCTCTCTGGGGGAGAACAAATAACAAATACAATAAAAATGGGACACTCGCTTGGGTGTCCCTGATGATTGTTTATGGGGTAGAATTAGGTTTGGAGGAGTTTTTTGGGGGCCGGGGTATCAACTTCGCGTCGTCCACTGCCTCGCTCCTTTTCTAAACTACTTTCTTGGTAACTGTAACTCCGTCGGCCACTGCCGCGATCGCTGCATTCGTCATCGCAAATGTTACCATCGGAAGCCGTAGTTTTCTCGGAGATAGGGGGCTGTAAAGAAGCAATTTCTGTACTGCCTACCTTGGCAACGGGAACCAGAGCTAGTAAGCTCAAAAGTAATAGGGTAAAATAAGTTTGCATAACAAAAAATCCGTGTCAGGTTTCTATTCCCTGATACGGACTTTCTTGGGTTGGATCAGGATAACCCGTCGATTTTTTCCCAAAAATTTCTAGTCCCTATTCCCTATTGCCCATTATGACTCCCTCACAACTCCGAAAAATTCCTGGCATTGGCGAAGTTTGGCAGCGTCTCCAAGCTATCCCGAAACCTAAACCTGAAGAGTCCATTGGGTTACGGGTGGGGGTCCAGGCATTGGTTGCGGTGGGAATAGTGGCCACGGATATTGCGGCGGAAACGAGTATGAGTGTTTGGGCCATTCCGCTTAGTTTTGTGGGGGCCGCTTGGAGTTGGCAACGACGGGAGAAACGGAATATTGCTACTAAGTTTCTCATTGCAATGGGGATGTTGGTGGCGTTAATGTATTTTTTCGATAATTTACTGGCGAATTTGAATGATACTCGTTTAGTGTTAGCCCAATTATTGATTCATCTTCAGGTGTTACATAGTTTTGATCTCCCCCGTCGGCGGGATTTGGGCTATTCGATGGTGATTGGGTTAATTTTATTAGGGGTGGCTGGCACAATTAGTGAGACGTTGACGTTTGCACCGTTGTTGGTGGTGTTTCTGGCCATTGCCATTCCGGTCCTGATTCTCGATTATCGCTCCCGTTTGGGGTTTGACCAAACCCAATCCCCCGCTACGACTCCCTCTCCTCGTCAAAAACGGCGGCCTTATTCTCCTCTGTCTCTCCCCCGTCTCCTTTTACTTTTTGGGGTGACAGTTGGCGCAGGATTGATTATTTTTGCTTTATTTCCCCGTTTTCCTGGTTATCAGTTACAAACGATGCCTGTGAGTAGTTCCTCGTTTATGGAGAATCAACGGTTTAATGAGTTTAATCGGGGGATTCTGCGGCCTGGGAGTGGGGAGGAAGAGGGAGACGGCACGACGGAGGAGGAGAGTATTACGGGAGAAGGGGGGACCGCAGAGGAGGAAAACGCGCTGTATTACGGGTTTCAAGAGGAATTTGACCTCACCCAACCCCGGAGTCAACCGCCGACTCCCAAGGTGGTGATGCGGGTGAGATCCCAAGCACCGGGGTTTTGGCGGGTGTTGGCTTTTGACCGTTATACGGGGACGGGGTGGGATATTTCTAGGGAAGATCGTTTTGTGACCATTGATCGACCGTCTTGGACTTATCGGTTTTATTTGGCGGCCCCCTATTCGGAGAAATATACTCGCACGGTGATCCAAACTTATACGATTTTAGAGGAGTTGCCCAATTTAGTCCCAGCGTTGTATCAATCTCGCGCTTTGTATTTTCCGACTCCAGAGGTGGCGATTGATCCTGAAGGGAGTATTCGGGCCCCGGTGGCCTTAACGGAGGATTTAACTTATACGGTGGTGTCGGATGTGTTATTGCGCGATCGCACCCTGCTCCGTCAGGCCCCCACTAACTACAACTCCACCACCGAGAAATATTATTTACAACTCCCCCCTGGTGTGAAAGCGCGAGTTAAGGAAAAAGCCGAAGCACTCTTGGCCACCGCATCCCAGCCCATTACCAGTCCCTACGAAAAAGCTCTCTTTCTCGCCCAAGCTCTCAAACAAAACTATAGCGAAGTCCCGATCTTTGCTTTAGAGGAGGATGAGGATTTAGTGGAAGCCTTTTTGTTTAAATTTGAAGGGGGCTATATTGACCATTTTCCCACGGTTTTAGCCGTGATGCTCCGTTCCTTGGGGATTCCCTCTCGTGTGAGTGTGGGCTATGCTACAGGGCAATTTAACCCCTTTACAGGCTTTTATTTGGTGCGGAATGTGGACGCTTATCCCCTCACGGAGGTCTTTTTCCCGGAATATGGCTGGTTTTCCTTTGATCCTCGGCCCGGTTATCCCTTATATCCTCCCTCTGTGGAAGATACGGAAGCCTTTGGGGTGGTGAAACAGTTTTGGCAATGGGTGGCCGGTTGGCTTCCTTCCCCTGTCACTGGCTTTTTAGGGTATCTCTGGACCACTATTATGGGGGGACTGTTGACCATGGCGGGTCGCTTGTGGCAGTTTCTCTCTAGTAGCGCGATCGGTCTTCTCAGTGGCATTGTCGTCATCATTGCCATGATCTTTGCCAGTTGGCTCAGTTGGCAACAACTCCGCGACTGGTTAGCCTTCCGTCGTCTCCGCAAACTCCCCCCTGTTGAGCAAATTTACCGTAAAATGCTCCATCGTCTCGCAAAAGCAGGCTATCCTAAACACCCAGCCCAAACCCCCTTAGAATATGCGGCCACTCTCTCCCAAGGCACTCCCCAGCGTCTCCATTCTCTAGTTACAGTAATTATCAACGCCTATTTACAATGGAAATATGGGGAAAAAGCCCCCAACCTTCCGGAATTACAGCAAACGTTAAGGCGTTTAACCCGCTTAACGCGACAACCGCAGCGATTGCAGAAAAAAGATTCAGCGAACCGTTGACAGGATCGGGAGAGAATCGCTTATAATAATATATTGTCGCCTTGGAGAGGTGGCTGAGTGGTCGAAAGCGGCAGATTGCTAATCTGTTGTACGGTGAACTCCGTACCGAGGGTTCGAATCCCTCCCTCTCCGTTTTAGTCAATAAACAATTAACAATTAACAATTGTTGTTGGTGAACAAGGGAATAGGGAACAGGTAATAGGGAAGAGGGAATAATATATATATTTTTGTTTTCCCCATCTCCCCCACCTCCCCTATCTCCCCCACCTCCCCTATCTCCCGACTCCCATCTCTCTTGCCTCACAAGCAAATGAACACTTCTTCAGCAAGCTCTACAGATTTCTTAACAAAAATTAAAGGTCTCAAAATTGGGGAAATTAGGCAGAAATTGTGAATTTTTTTAGGAAATGGGTTGACCTGTCGTTGTGATCTGACTACTCTTTCTATTCCTGTTCCTCAAGTCCAAAATACTCCATTCAAACCCTTTGATTTCCGGAGATCAACGGCGTTTAAGAAAAAATGCTCATTGCTAACATTTTCGATATCTGCTTTATGACATATTGAATCTAGAACCCCCCATCTAGAAACGCATCCTCATCAACCGTTACACTGATTTCTTTCTGGACTCAGAACGCCTAAGTCCCCTGAAATGAACTCGTTTCGTAAATATCATGTCCGATCACTCAGTCTGTTGTCAATTTTCCTATGCCAATTGCCCCATTCTTCCTCCTCAGAGGAATGCTACTGTGTCTCGGACATTGTGTTTAGAAGCGTGTCCGGCCTTACCCTTACCGACACCTTCGAGTAAACGAGGCCGCTATAAACAACTAGACTGGGATTTATCCCTCAGTCCCGATTTATTCTTAAATGGGAGAAATCATCCCTTTGCCTCCTGCTTGGGGATCTGGGAAATGTCGAATATATTAGCCCAGAGGACTAATATTGCCTGGGATGTTGATCAAGGGGGAAACTGGTGTTATAGACGGGAGGTGAAAGGGGAACAAAATGCGATCGCCTTTCATATAACCCAACTCCCCAACCTCCCCAAAACCGCCCCCCTCTCCCCCAACCCCACCGACTACCATCTCCCCCCAGAAACCGCCACAGAAGTCCTAAAAACCTTTGATTTACGGGCAGTGTGTTTACATTTAATCTATGCGGCCTATGCCACCACCTTACACCAACCTTGGCAAGAGGAATTTGTCGTCAGTAGTGATCAACTCGAAACCTATTTAGGATTAGATAAACGGAAAGACTTAACCAAAGCCGCCAAACTCTTATTACTCAAACAACTAGCCTTTCCCCTCGATCAAATTACCGTATCCCTTCACTGGCCGCAACGAGGCCCCATTCCCCCCGTCACCGTAGAAGAAGACCAAATTTGGCATTTAGTAGAAATGCAGCATCACTGTATCCGCAACACAGAGGAGGAGTCGCAAGTGGTGGGGTTAACCTTTCGCATTCGGCCTGGCCGTTGGGCCCACGGGTTTCTCAACCGTCAGAAGGCCCGAGAGAAAACCGCTTATTTTCAACGGGGAGTCTTACCTCTGCGGGTGTTACAGTCGGTGATGCGATACTGGCAACAACATGAAGGGGCCATGGGAATGTTGGTGTGGTTATTGTTTAAATTGAGAGTAGGACCCAATCAACCCGTCAAAGTAGAAACCTTGATGGGGGTGGCCTATGGGAGTCAGGGGTTAAAACGGGCAAAACGCGATCGCGAATGGCGCAAAACCCTCCTACACCGCTACGAAGGGGACCTAGAAACATTAACCCATTGTGGTGTACAACCCGTCTTTGACTCCCAAACCTATCCCGTGGACATTCAACCCTTTTGGGCTAAAGTAGCGGCCATTCCCGAAGAAAGCGAAGCCGCCGTTGATTTTTGGATTGCCGATGCCCAAAATGATCAGAGTATCACAGCCGCTAGTCCCCGGAAAAAATGGCAACGCTTAATGAAAGCCCGCATTGCCCAGTTTAACCTAGCCCCAGACTGGCAAAAAGAGGCCAAAAAACCTCGCCTCAAACGACAAAGAAAACGCAAACCCGAAACCCCCTCCCTCACCCGTGAACAAATTAGAGAAAAACGGCGACAAAAGGGGTGGAGTCAGCGAGACTTAGCCCAGTTTATCGGTAAGAGTCAAAGTTGGGTCCGGGATATTGAAAAAGGCCGACTGTCCATTAATCCTGCCGTACAACAACAATTACGGGAATTATTAGATGAAAGTAGCCAGTAGGGGTTTATTGCATAAACCCTTCTGGAGCGTATGCAATGCACCGCTCCCAAAAAACATCAACAAGCGGGGGTTATTGCATAAACCCTTCTGGAAGTGCTGAACTGGTTACTGATTACTGATGACTGCCTGTTCAATGATGTCTGGGGAAACCCGATCGCTAATCGTCACTTTACCAATTTCTGTGGGTAAAATAAAACGAACTTTGCCGTCTTTGACCTTTTTATCCGTTCGCAAGGTTGCTAAAATCGCCTCTGGGTCTAAATCTGCGGGAATTTGCGTAGGAAGTCCCGCTTTTTCAATCAGTAATTTTTGTCTATTGGCATCCTCCCGACTCCACCATTCTAGTTGTACCGCAATTTCCCCCGCCGCAACCATACCAATCGCCACCGCTTCCCCGTGGTTAACTTGTTGATATCCCGTTAAACTCTCAATAGCATGACCAATCGTATGCCCATAATTTAAAATTGCCCGTAACCCCGCTTCTTTCTCATCCTCACCAACCACATCCGCTTTCGCTTGACAAGACCGGATTAAAATCAGTTGTAACAAGTCTGGGGTGAGATACTCAAACTGATCAAGACGGTGAGACACTTCTAACTTGAGAAACAACTCCCGATCCCAAATTACCCCATATTTAATCACCTCCGCCATTCCAGCCCGAAATTCCCGGTCTGGTAACGTTTTTAACACTGCCGGGTCAATTAAAACCAATTTAGGCTGATAAAATGCCCCAATCAGGTTTTTTCCCTTGGGATGGTTTACTCCTGTTTTCCCCCCAACCGACGCATCCACCATCGCTAACAGAGAAGTAGGCACTTGTACAAAATTCACCCCTCTCAGCCACGTCGCCGCCGCAAACCCCGTCATATCTCCAATCACCCCACCCCCTAGCGCGAGGAGGGTAGAATTGCGTTCTAGGTGGTTCTCCAATGCCGTATCATAGACCCCTTGAATAGACTCTAGAGTTTTATACTGTTCTCCTGGGGGGATAATATGGGTGGCGACCTCGTAACCAGCTTGTTGTAGAGAAGTAATGGCCTGTTCGCCATAATAGCCAAAAATTTCCGGATTAGACAGTAATAAAATTTTCTTGCCTAAAGAGAGAGAGAGCAAGCGTTCCCCCAGTTGCAGTAAATTATCCGGCGCGATAACAATATCATAAGCCGTTTGGGGGAGATTCACCCGTAGAGTTTCTTGGACAGTTGCACTGTGGCGAGTTTCAACGGTTTGGGGTTCAGCATTCATGAGCAATTCAGGATAACAAGTTTCGAGTGGGAGTACCAAAACGGTACAATATTACCGTGTTTATGGTATTTAAGGAGTTTTATTCATGGCTGTTGCTGCCTACTTAGGGATTTTAGTTGCTTTTACTGCCGTTGCGGTTATCCTGTACAAAGGTTTCCGTGCGGTTGGTTTAATCTAACAAGCTCGTAACCATCCCGTAGGGTGCGTTAACGAAGTGTAACGCACCATAAACTGTACAAAGCCATCCCGTAGGGTGCGTTAACGAAGTGTAACGCACCATAAACTGTACAAAGCCATCCCGTAGGGTGCGTT
>NZ_JAQMSD010000172.1 GCF_028330525.1 Spirulina sp. CS-785/01 | reverse complement strand
CCCCCAATTGCCATGTAAGCACAGGGGAACAACAGTAACCCAGACCAGCCGATGAACACGAAGCGATCGCGTTTTAGCCAGTCATCGAGGACATCGAACCAACCCCGTTGAGCCGGGGCGCGTCCTACTGCTATGGTCATAATCAAAAACCTCTTGCTGAATGCTTAATTGGCAAGATCAAGATTTTTAAATCAAGAAGCGGCATTTCTCCTCAAGAAGCTAGGCTCTTTAGGGTCGCTGGCCAAGCAGCAACTGCACACCTCTGATTCGGCTTAACGCCGTTAATCAAAATTTATGTTTCTTAACATTACCACAAGCTCACCGAAATCACAGAAGAAATCTTGGCAAATCAAAGGGTTAAGGTCAGCCTGCTCTAGAACATTATGACTGATAATTTAACAAAATGACACATCTTTCCTCAGAAATCTCCCAAAAGTTTAAGGAAATTTTCCGGATTTCCGCCCCCCAACCCCCTCCTTCTTCCTTCGGTTAACCCCACTCAATGCCCCTCCATACAGGCATTTCATCCCACCTTCCCCCCAAAGTCCCCCCCCTCCCCAAAAATGAGAAACTCGTCTCCCCCCTCAAGACCGAAGACAAAGAACAGTGAAGCCCATAAAATAGGAAAGGTTTTTCAACTAGCCACCAGACCATTCACCCAGAATATATTTACATGACAGCACAGACGACAGAGCAAGACAGTCTTGTATTACGTCAAGACGTTTTAGGATCACGCCGCTTGAGCAATTATTTTTGGGCTACTATTTGCTGGATTGGGGGGATCGGCTTTCTCCTCGCCGGCCTCTCCAGTTACTTTAAAACTAACCTTTTAATCGTCAGTGACCCCACCAGTCTCGTATTTTTCCCCCAAGGAGTCGCCCTACTGTTCTACGGCATCGCCGGGAGTGCAGTAGCCCTCTACCAAACCGGAACAATTCTCCTCGACCTAGGAGGAGGTTACAACGAATTCAATAAAAAAACTGGAGAAGTAACCATTTTTCGTTGGGGATTCCCCGGCAAAAACCGCCGCATTGAACTAAAAGCCCTCTTAGATGACATACAATCTGTCAAAGCCGAAATTCGGGAAGGCTTAAACCCCAAACGGGCCCTCTACTTGCGCGTGAAAAAACAACGGGATATCCCCTTAACCCGTGTGGGAGAACCCATGTCCCTCTCAGAATTAGAAAACCAAGGTGCAGAATTAGCCCGCTTTTTACAAGTCCCCCTCGAAGGACTGTAACCCCAAGCATCCCCATTTAACTTACGTTCCCTGTGACCCACACTTAACGGATTGATCATGAAACAACAACCTTGGATTTTGCCCCTGCTTCTTGCTATGGTCATAAGCAGTTGGGCATTAGTCGGATGTAGTCAAAGCGAAACTGCCTCCACTAATACAACGGCTGAAGCAAATACAATCACTGCTCAAGCGAGTAGTCCCCAAATGAGTGAGTTACCGAGATTAGAAGGCAAAGCAACCGTGATGATGACCATTAATGGGTCAGAGATCACCATGGAAGTGGATGGCGAAAATGCCCCCATCACCGCCGGAAATTTTGTCGATTTAGTAAACCGAGGGGTTTACGATGGACTGATGTTCCATCGCGTGGTCAAAGACCCGCAACCCTTCGTTGTCCAAGGGGGCGACCCGCAAAGTAAAGACCCGGATTTCCCCCAAAGTCGCTTAGGGACAGGCAGCTTTATCAATCCTGAAACAGGCAGTCCCCGCTATATTCCCTTAGAAATTAAACCCCAAGGGGCCGAAGAACCGATTTATGGGAAAACCTTAGAACAAGCCGGAATTTCTGGACCGCCAGAATTACGCCACAGTAAAGGGGCGTTGTCTATGGCGCGATCGCAAATGCCCAATTCCGCCTCCTCCCAATTTTATTTTGCCCTCGCAGACCTATCCTTCCTCGATGGCAATTACGCGGTCTTTGGCTACGTCAACCCAGGCGACTTAGGCGTAATCGATCAAATTAAACAAGGCGATCGCATTGAATCCGCCCAAGTCGTTAGTGGGTTAGAAAACCTCCAACAACCCTAAACCTGCCCCGTGGATGTTGTCGTCACCGGAATCGGTTTGTGGTCAGCCGTTGGCAACCTCGCCAGCAGTTGGCAACAGTTATTAGCCAACCAAAGCGGCATTCAACTCGCCCAACCCTTTCCAGACCTCCCACCCTTACCCATGGCGTTAAGAAACTCCACTCCGAGTCTCTTAACGCCATTGGTCATTCAAGGAGTAGAAGCCGCCCTCCAAGATGCCCAGTTAACCCCACCCCTCCCCCAAATGGGCGTTGTAGTGGGGTCGAGTCGAGGCTGTCAGGGCAACCTAGAACACCTGCGCCAACAACCCCAACCCACTCCTTGGTTAGAGAATCTCCCCCATCAAGGGGCAATTACCGCCGCCCAACAACTGCAAACTCAAGGGCCCGTCTTCTCGCCTATGGCCGCTTGTGCTACCGGAATTTGGGCGATCGCTAGGGGAGCAGAATTAATCCGCACCGGAGAATGTCAACAAGTCCTAGCCGGAGGCGTAGAAGCCCCCATCAGCCCCTTAACCCTAGCCGGATTTGAGCGCATGGGCGCGTTAGCCAAAACAGGCTGTTATCCCTTTGATCAGCATCGAGAAGGCTTAGTTTTAGGGGAAGGAGTCGCCCTTCTCGTCTTAGAATCCCTCCCCTCCGCCCAACAGCGACACGCCAAAATTTACGGCAAAATCGGCGGCTTCGGCCTCACCGCAGACGGCTATCACGTCAGCGCACCCCAACTCACCGGAACAAGTGCGCGTCTGGCCATTCAACACTGTTTAACCCGCAGTCAATTAAACCCCACCGACATTGATTATATTCACGCCCACGGCACAAGCACCCGTTTAAACGATGCCAACGAAGCGAAATTAATTAGCACTTTATTTCCCCCCGATGTTGCCGTCAGTTCCACCAAAGCTGTCACAGGACATACATTAGGTGCGTCAGGCGCAATCGGGGTAGCCTTTAGTTTAATGGCACTCCAGCAGCAAGTATTACCCCCTTGTGTGGGATTAACTCACCCAGAATTCCCTTTAAATTTAGTACGAGACGCTACAGCAGCCCAATTAAATAATGCCCTCTGTTTTAGCTTCGGCTTTGGGGGGCAAAATGCGGTTATTTCAGTTGGCAGTGAACGGGAATGATAGGGTTAACCTCTAGTAGGCGATTTACTCGACTTTTTTTGACATTAGGCCACAAAGCCCTACTTATACCCCTCCTGGAGTTTTCTGGGCCGTGCCGGATGAACAGGTTTCAAAGGTGTTTGATTTTGGGCAGGGTTATGAGAAATGCGTAATTGCACATGATTGTAAGGGCTTCTTCAGCCACTCAGTTAAACTGTAAGGTTTGCCTCGACAAACTTCAAAGGGCTTTT
>NZ_JAQMSD010000171.1 GCF_028330525.1 Spirulina sp. CS-785/01 | reverse complement strand
CGTTGTTTCAGACACTTGTGAGAGACATTTTCTCCCCCTCTCCCAAGGTTGGGAGAGGGGGTTGGGGGGTGAGGGCGACTCCAAACCGCCATATCTCGTTACCCACCTTGACAGGGCTGGGTGGGCAATGCCCACCCAGAGGGCGTTTCAGTTCTTTTTAAGGTCTATAATCAGGGGTTTGGGGAAATGGAAAAGCAAAAAAGGTCAAACAAATTTGGCACTCAATTAAAACTATCTTTATTTTGCTCAAAATTAATTTTCATTCGTTCGAGTTGCTGACGGACTCCTTCGGGGGATAACCACCCATATCCCGCTTCTCCGAGGACTTGGATTAAACGTTGAAAGTCTTCTTCAGTCCAAGAAGGGGTCCCAAACCGAGACAGGGAGAGACGGATTTCTTCTTCTGAGGGATTATAGGCTTTTTGTTGGGGGTTAGAACGGATTAAGGGGAGAAAGGGTTTGAGAAATTTTTGTAGGGGATGGGATTGAGACGCATTGAGTTTGGCGGTTTTAACGGTAATGGGGAGAAAGTATTTACGTTCTTTGGGATGATATTGATGGAGGATAATTTGTCGTTCGTACACTTGTTCAGGGATTAAGCGACTGGTATCTACGGTGATGCGACACTCTAGTTTACTGCGGTGGAATTGACTGGGGGAAATTTTAATCCAGGGATGCTGTTGGGAAACATAGGGTTGATCACTGGGGTGGGTGGCAATTTCCCAGACTCCTTCTTTTACGGAGGTGGGAATTATACGACGTAATTTTAAGGTTTGGGTGACTTTTTGGCCTTTGCGGGTTGCTTGGAAGATTAACCCCGGATGTCGGAGGGGAATTTCGGGGATTTTGGCAACGGAAATGGATTTAAAAACGGTTTTTGCTTTAATGGCTGAAGAAAAGCGATCGCGCTGATCAGGTTCAACTAATTTTTCGAGCCAATTTAAAAATTGTGGGTTAAGAAAATTCAAGCGATCGCGGAAAACAAACCGATTCTCTTGATTGATCAAAAAATGAACGTCTTCGGACGGCGTTTCTGTTAAAAAACAAATTAATGCCACCCCTAAACTATACAAGTCTGTTGCTTTGGTGGGTGAATTATTAAACTGTTCCGGGGCAGTAAATCCCGACTCCGTAAACGAGTAATTTTTACCATTTTGAGCAGTCGGAGACGTAGGAAAAACTTGAAAATCAGTTAAATAAACTTGCTTTTTAGGCGTGATTAGGATATTCTTTGGCTTGAGATTTAAGTGAAAAATAGCCGGGACTTTTTTCTGTAAATCAATTAACGTATCGAGTAATTTTAGAATTAAATTCTTAATGAAAGCCGGATCAAAATTTTTATAATCTTCCAAAGACTTCCCTGAAATATGTTCCCGCACCAAACATAACGACCGAGACGTTTTAAAAGCATATAAATATTTAGACAGAGCCGGATTACTCAAGGCTTCTACTTGTTTGACGCGATCGCGGTAATACTGTTTAAAATATTTCAGAGTCGTCGCATCCTGAACATAAAACTCCTTGATCACAACACGCTTATCCGTAATATTATCTTGAGCCA
Source organism: Spirulina sp. CS-785/01 (assembly GCF_028330525.1). Classification (GTDB taxonomy): domain Bacteria; phylum Cyanobacteriota; class Cyanobacteriia; order Cyanobacteriales; family Spirulinaceae; genus JAQMSD01. Next base: position 1,617 of record NZ_JAQMSD010000171.1, on the reverse strand, counting down.
CCACCGTCCGGGTTTGACCTTGATAATTCGGTTTAAGCTCCTCAAGGAGTTGGTAGCGTTGTGTTGCCGTATCCATTAATACCAATGGGTCTGCGTCCTCTCACAATAACAAAAGCCCTTCAATACAATAAACTATAAACTATAGTCGAAACTTTAGCCGATGTGTACCTTACCCCCCCATTCCCCCTAACTTATAGCATCACCAGGATAGCTCTGAGCCAAGCAAACTTCCTCCTGCCCCCTACCCTCTACCCTCTACCCTCTGCCCTCTGCCCTCTGCCTTAGGATACTGCTTACTGTTTATGCCTTCTAACCCCTCTAACCTACAAACTCCCCCCACCCCCCAAACCCAAAATCATTTTGCCATTTCCTTTGCCCCCCTGTCCTTAGAGCAAGCGTACCAACTCGCCGACGAAGCGGCCAACGGGGCCGTCGTCCTCATGAGTGGCACAGTCCGCGACAACACCGACGGCAAACCCGTAGTCTTCTTAGAATACCAAGCCTACGAACCCATGGCCTTAGAAATTTTCCGCCAAATAGCCACCCACATTCGCCAACAATGGCCCGACATTAACCAAATTGTCATCCACCACCGCATCGGACGTTTACAAATCGGCGAAATTAGCGTCTTAGTAGCCGTTGGCAGTCCCCATCGGGCCGAAGCCTTTGCGGCCTGTCGTTATGCCATTGACACCCTCAAACATAACGCCCCCATCTGGAAAAAAGAACACTTTAGCGACGGGTCCGGAACATGGGTCAGTATTGGCGCGTGCGAACAGAACGGAGAGAAAAGCTGTTAAAGTAAAATTAAGCACACCCATTCACCGCTCGTTAAAAGCTAGACATTGATTGACATTGTTCAATTTTTGTTGACTTAGAAAGGGACGAGCGTGCAGACTCAGCCATAAATCCTGTAAAAAGGTAGGCTACCTTCGCCAGGGTGATCACACCCAAGTGTAAACGCCAGCACTTGGCTCTGTGGTCTGTAATTAAACTGAATACCAACGATGAGTGAAGGTAGTGTTACAGATGTAAAAAGCCCTTTGAAGTTTGTCGAGGCAAACCTTACAGTTTAACTGAGTGGCTGAAGAAGCCCTGAAAATCATGTGCAATTACACATTTCTCATAACCCTGACCAAAATCAAACCCCTTTGAAACCTGTTCATCCGGCACGGGCCAGAAAACTCCAGGAGGGGTATAAGTAGGGCTTTGTAGCCTAATGTCCAAAAAAGTCAAGTAAATCGCCTACTAGAGGTTAACCCAATACTCATGAGTGAACCCCAACGGCAAGTCTTCGTCTGTCAAAACTGCACCTGTCTCTCCCGACAAGCAGATGAAATTCTCGCCACCTTTGAAACCGCAGACCTCCCCGACGATGTAGAAATTGTCCCCTCTGGCTGTTTGGGACAATGTAACATGGGAGCAAATGCGCGAATTGTCCCCGAAGAAACCTGGTATTGTCGCCTCACCCCCGAAGATGTGGAACAAATCGTAGAACAACACCTCAAAGGGGGTGAACGAGTCCAAGAAAAACTCCACCCCCGTATTCATATGCAGTTTAGCCTTTAGGGGAGATGGAGGAGATGGGGGAGATGGGGGAGATGGAGGAGATGGAGG
>NZ_JAQMSD010000170.1 GCF_028330525.1 Spirulina sp. CS-785/01 | reverse complement strand
CCTCTATTCCGCAACAACCAGACCCCTCTCAAACCCCCCCCCTTTCGCAAACCGAACCCATCTCCTCCCCAACAGAACTTCCTGACCCTTGGGACACCATTCAACCTGAACCCGTTTTCATTCAAGATTCCCCCCAACTCCGTCGGTTTGGTCACTTATACTTAGACTCACCCAACTGGTATTCTATCCCGTTTGATCCCCCCTTTGATCCCCAAAATAAAATCATTGTCACCCCATTAGGGAGTCATCAAAACCAACAAGTTTTTCAACTCCAAAAAATCACCCCAGAAGGGTTTGAAGTTCGCTGTCATCCTGAATTAGTGGGTCAAACCTTACTCTGGGTGGCCTATGGACTCCCTGACAAGTCAGTGGTGGTATTAGGGGATGATCCCTTAGTTCAAGAAGTGAAACTTCTCCATCTTGATGCAACCCAACACCATCAAACGTCCCCCCTCCGTCAAGAGTTAAAAGCAGGACAGTATGAAGTCAAAGTCCTTGGGACTCAACAGGGAGGGAAATATGATGCTTGGAGTCCTTGGGGGTTTGCTGACCAATGTGATAAGAATGGCGAAAATTGCTTAACGGGATGGCTCAATGAATATTATATTACGGCCTCTCAACTTGAGGTACAGGTGGAGACTACGGGAATTTTTGCTACTCCCCAACTTGCTTTAAAGAAAGCACAGAACACTACCTTTCAATTAGAGAAGGAAGAAGTCGTTAATTTCTTTATTCCTAAGCAAAACAACCATAAAAATCGCGGTGGACTCTCCCTCGCAGTTTTTCGCGTTCTTGCCCCCATTCATCAACAAATGGGACTCTTAGAAGATGTCCCCATTAATGAACTCGAAAAATCTCCCTATTGGGTTCAATTTCCTCAACCTTTTGCAGCGTCTCAGGAAGTCTTTGTTTTTCCGGTTGTTAATAGTGAAAGTCCCGTTCAACCTGTGGTTATGGTTGATAACATTACCCCGGTTGGGTTTGAACTGTCGTTAGTGAATTTTAGTGACTTACCAGACCACTATTCTATTGCTTGGGTTGCTTATAGTTTTACTTCTCCGCAAACCGCAGTTTTACAAACTCCTCCTCCTGCTTCTATTCATGGGGAACAGTTACAAATTATTAATCTCAATGCGAGTATTAATAATCAAAATAATCCGATCCAAAAATCCCTCAAAGCAGGAGAATATAAGGTTAAAGTCGTTAATGGAGAACAAGGGGGACTTTATGAGGGGTGGAGTCATTGGAATAGTCACCCAGAAGACTCTAAAAATCAGGAGAAGAAAGCGAACGGATGGTTTAATGACTATTGTATTACGTCCTCGGAATTCTCGACTAAAATTTCCAGTAACAGGGTTTATTCTAGTCCAGATTTTGCCTTAGCAAATGCCCCAACTACTCACTTTACATTAAACCAAGATAATCAAGTTCAATTTTTCATTGAAGATCAGCAATTAACTCCCCAGTCGGTTAACCCCAATCAAGGAGGCATTTCCTTAGCAATTATTCCCATTCAAAAGCAGTTAGTCCAACAGATAGGAGTCCTGAACAATTTAACCCTTGAACCCGACCAACTGTTAACCTATCGAGTCCATTTTTATCAACCCTATCACGGGAATTATCCCATTATTGTCTATCCCTTCCTATTGGGGAATGATCTGGATAATAATTTAGAATTGAGAATCGAAAATATTAACCCTAGCAGTTTTGAACTCTTTTGTGTCAGTCATTCCCCCCAAAGGACTATTCAGGTGGGATGGGTTGCGTATGGGTTTCTCACTTCTCAGTTTGAGGAGTCCATGGGAGATGCAAGTATTTCAGACAGTTTCCTGGTGTTGCGTAACTCCTGTAATGGGTTATATCAAACGGGAATGATTCATTTAGAAAAAGCAGAGTTTTGGCATTCTGTCAAGTTTTCTAAAGGGTTTCCTTATACAGGACAGGTGATGGTTTTCCCAATGACCAATTCCCCAACAATTAAACTCAATAATATTAATAATTGGGGGTTTGAGTTTTATAATTTATCCACCTCCTCGAAATTAAATGGAAAAAGTTCAAGAAGTCTCTCTCAACACCTTCCTTGGATTGCTTATTGTTTACACCCTCATCCCAAAAACTTAATCCATATTTCAGCGAAACAAAATAACCAAGATAACCCCATTGTCCGGGTCTTACCTGCGGGGAAATATACGGTAAGATTGGTGGGTGAAGCAGAAGGAGGCAAATATAATGCTTGGAGTCGCTGGAATTTTATCTATGAATGCGACGAACAGGGGGAAAATTGTACAACAGGATGGCTAAATAGTTATTCAATTTTCTCCGATGAATTTAGTCACTGTATCCCCACCACGGGAGTCTATGCAGAGGATACTTTAGCTTTAAGTTATGCACAAACGGCCACCTTTACTTTAACCGCAGAACGTCCGGTTTATTTCTGTATTGAAGATGACTATTTACCGGATAATCAAGGGGGAATTACCTTAGAATTGCAATCATTAACCCATGTCCCTGCACAACAAGTGGGAATGATTAATCCCTTAATTGCCTCCCATTCTACCCAAACTTGGCATCAAGTGGTTTTCCCGGTTTCTTTCCCGACGGATGCAAAAGTGATGGTCATTCCGAGGATTCAAAATTGGGAGACTGTCACCCAACCGTTACCGGAACTCAAGTTACAAAATATTACCTCAACTGGGTTTGAAATTTCTCTCGATTGGGGAGAGGAGAAAATGGCCGCTTTAGAGGGGGTGACGGTTGCTTGGTTAGCTTGTGTTTGCAATGGCCAATATCCCCATATTATGGCCTTAGAGTCCTCTGAGGATATCCCCCAAGGGGAGGCCATTGTGCTTCATATTGAAGCCCAAACCCATCAACCCGACAACCCCCTCACTCAAACCTTCACTGCGGGGACTTATGAGGTGGAGGTTATTAATACAAAATGGGGGGGGAAGTATGATGCTTGGACTCCTTGGGGGGTTGTGTATGGGGGGGATGAACAGGGGGAACATTGTCAAGTGGGATGGTTGAATGGCTATCAGATCAAGGCCGCTGAATTTGAAATGGCTTTACCAAGTACCGGGGTTTATGGGTCTCCGGAGTTGGCCGCTGCAACAGCGCGAGGGACTCGCTTCACCCTGAAACGGGAGGGAGAGGTGCAGTTTTTTGTGGACGCAGAGGGGGCTGAGTGCGACGGAGGCTTGTCTTTAGCTGTGCGTCGGGAGGGGTCTTGTGCGGTGCAACAATGGGGCTTAGTGGAGCATTTAACGGCTTCTGGGGACAGTTGGCATTCGGTGCAGTTTCCGAGGGGGTTTGAGAGTTATCAACCTGTGTTTGTTGTGCCTGTGGTTCAAAGGGGAGGGACAAATGTGCAGATTCGGGTACAAAATGTGACGGCCTGGGGGTTTGAGATGCAATGGGTCGGTGAACCTTGGGAACGGGTTTCGGTGGGTTGGTTGGCCTATGGTTGGGCGGTTTGGTCAACGGAGGGGACGGGAGAGGAAAGTGGACTAGGGGAGGGGATGTTGGAGGTGTCGGAGGGGATGCAAGGATGGGACTTGTCTCCGTCTCTCCCTAGTCAGCGTATTGTGATGGCTACCTATGGGTCTTTTGGGGATTTGCACCCTTATATGGCTCTCGCGCTAGAATTGCAAGCCCGGGGTCATCATCCCATTATTGCCCATGCTGAACCGTTCCGCAGTAAGGTGGAAGCTGCCGGGATTGAGTTTTTTGCACTGCGACCGGATACGAGTCACCCGTTACAGGGGAATGGGTCTTGGAATGAGGTTTTAGGGCAACAGCAACGGGAGAGTGAGTATATTATCTGTTATACGATTTTGCCCCATTTGCGAGCGACTTATGAGGATTTAATCGGGTTATTAGGGGAGGCTGATTTATTGTTGACTCATCCTTTTAGTTTTGCGGGGTCTGTGGCCGCCCAAATGACGAATACGCCTTGGGTTTCGACGGTGTTATCTCCTCAGTCTTTTCAGTCGGCTTATGATTTAGAGGTTGATGCGCTTCAGTCTCTTTCGGAGTATGATCGAGCGTTAAAGTGGGTGGCCCGGGATTCTTACTTGCGATCGCAAGAATGGTATGCTAAATACTGGTCTGCTCCGGTGCGCGAATTACGGCGAGAATTGGGACTCCCGGCCAGGTTAGACCCGCTTTTTGAGGGACAACATTCCCCGGATTTAGTGTTGGCGTTATTTTCCTCTCTTTTGGCGACTCCGCAACCGGACTGGCCGAAACAAACTTACGCCACCGGGTTTCCCTTCTATGACGGCCAAGAGACTCTCTCGCCGGAATTACAAGCCTTTTTAGAGGCAGGGCCACCCCCTATTGTGTTTACGTTGGGGTCTTATTTTGTCTGGACTCCAGGGAATTTTTATCAGGAGGCGGCGAAAGCGGCGCAACAATTGGGATATCGGGCGGTTTTGTTGATGGGGAAAGGGGTTGAGGCGGTGTCAGAGGTGGGGGAAAATGCGATCGCCGTAAATTACGCCCCCCATTCCCAACTCTTTCCCCAAGCGGCTGCTGTGGTCCATCATGGTGGAATCGGCACAACTGGACAAGCCTTACGGGCCGGTTGTCCTATGTTAATCGTCCCCTTTGCCTACGATCAACCGGACAATGCCCGGCGGGTGGTACAGTTAGGCGTAGGGCGCACCATTCGCCGTTCAGAGTACAGTGAAACGCGCTTAGGGGTGGAATTACAGGAACTCTTATCAAACCCCAGTTATCGCACCCACGCGCAAACCGTGGCCCAACAGATACAGCAGGAGGACGGGATACAGAATGCTTGCACGATGCTGGAAGCCTATTTACGGTTTCAGGCGAGACTAACGAGGTGAGAGGGGAGTTTGGGAAGAATCCCAACTCCCGAATTTCCCTAAATGGCTTCCTCTAGCCCGAAATAGAGGGCCATATATTGAATAATGGCCGCCTCATGGCCTTGTAATTCTGGGAGATAGGTGGCGATCGCACGACGCACGGCATCCGCAAAGGTCGTATAATCTTGGGTTTTCGTCTGCACAAAGGGTTCAATCTTCTTGATCAACTCCCAATTACTCTCAATATTGGCAGCCCGAATCGCCTTTTCTAACGGCGGCGCGTTATTCGCTTCAATTTCGGGTAAAATGCGACTGACAAAGGTTACACGGTGGAAAACGCGCCAACAGGACGGCTTTTTCTCCCCTTGGTTGGCTTGACGAAGCGCGATCGCATTGGGTTCACTACTTTGTTCCAACCAAATCGGATCGACCACCTTACCGAAAAAGTCCTCAAAATTCCCCGTAGTGGGTTCTAGATAGAAAGTCATAAAGCGGTAAGCATCCACCTTCCCCGGTTGTTTAACCGGATTACCCTTTTGGTCATACACCCCAAACTCCCCAGGATTAAACCGTCCCTTATACTTGGCTTTCAGCGCATCCGTAAGGGCATAGAGTTGAATATCCCGTTCCCCTTCCACCTCCACTTCCACCGTAAAAGAGGTCTCGGTTTCCTTCCCTTTCGTTTTCGTCGTTTCCAAATGTCCCCCAAACAACGCATCGAGATCGAACTTCATGGCCACCCCTGACACTTCAAATTGAGAATTAATCGAAACCCCTCCCATCCCTTGAAACGAATAATAACCACTGGTGGTTTCCGAAGTTGCCTCCATCACATCCGTTGATTCCGAGAAAAAGCCCCCATCGGCAGTCCAAACATAGGTATTCGCCAAATTGCGCGTCCCCACTTGAGTCGGAGATAAATACTCTAAATCCCCACGGGCTTGATTGGCAATATTTTGGAACGTCGAATACTGCTCATAATAGGTCGCCAACTCCTGCCGTTCTCGGTCGATGCGTTTTTTCAGGCTATAGGCTTCAATGGGCTTAAAATAACTCCATTGGCCATAAGTGGCAGCATTAGGATAATGGGAGTCAGGTTGAATACTGCCATCTTCCTTCAGCCCCACCTTACCATCTAGCGTCCCCTGCTTCGTATAGGTGGGATTCAGGGGAAACGTAATAATATTCCAATCCTTGGGAATATCGGGGTTGGGTAAATAACGATAAGCCACCAAAGCATTATTGTGGGCCAAACGCAGGGCAAACACATCCATAGTATCCGACTGCACCAATGCTAACCCCACATTCGCCGGAACATAGCGTCGTCCCACATAGGAATTAATCTCTGAACCAATTTGTTCCCAGGCCCCCCAAGCATCCAGACGAGTGGTTTTATTGGTGTTATAACCCTGACTCACACTGGCCTCATGGACTTGACCTTGGGACGACTCAAAGGTCGCCTTAACACCCGCCGTACTGGTAATATCAGCCACTTGAGTCGCCAACCCTAACCCGGCAGAAACCCCCGAACCAAAACCGAGTCCAAAGAGGGTTTCAATGGACATATCAAAGCCATTCTCCCAAGAAGACGCATAGATATAATTCACCGTTTCCGCTTCCTGTAACTCAATGGCACTGGCATTGTAATGATCCACCCCCGGCCCGAGTGCCATACTGGTTCCGGTGAGATTCTCACTAGGGACAGGGGGCGCACCCTCAATATAGCCCAGAATCTGCGGGTCGGCTTGCACTTGTCCAATCCATTCGGTGATTAAATTCCCCACCTTATACCCCGTTAGCAAATGCCACTGACCATTTTGAATGTAGGCATAACAGCGTTTTTGAATGCCCATTAAATTGCCATCGATGTCGTACTGCAAATCAGAATATTCTTGAATGCCAGGACAGGAGTGAATGGTATCGTGAAACTGGGTTTTTACCCCTGCTAAGGCAGACCGCACAATGGCCGTATCATTGCTAATGGGGGCTGTGGATAAAACCGACATGGGTTGAGCATTCCCCAAACCCAAGGCTAAATGATTACCAATCAAGGAATGATCCAATAATTCCGTTGGACTCTCTTTATCAAAGGTGTAATTGGCAATCAGGTCTTGTTTTTCCCCTTTGATGCGGCTAAAGAGGTTATCTTGGATTTGCTCTTGAGTGCGAGCTACTTTCCAAATCCGGACTTCTTCCATTGTTCCGGCAAAGGGGTCTAAGCAACCGCCCATTGTGACATTGTGACCCACAGGAATTCCATATTGTTCACCCAGCCATTTTTCTACCTTTTGCCGTTCTGCGTCAGATAACACCCGATCCCAAATCAGAATAGCTGCAATATCTGCATCACTCACTTCCTGAGAATATTTGCCCCCTTTGCAGAGTCCCAATTTCCCAGGGGCTGAGATGCCACCACTACTGCCTTTAAGAACCCCATCTACATACCAGTTGGGAGAACTGCCTTCTAAAGTGGCGGTGCTAATGGTAAAGGTATCGACAGTCGCACCATAGCGACCGACCCAACCTTCCATAAAACACCCATTATTACCCCTCCATTTCCCCAATAACCAGTTACGATCACGACTTTGGAGGGTTCGTCCTTGGGTCTGGCCGTAGTAGCGGTCAACAATAATGATAGTGTAGGGCTTTTGCAGGTTTAGCGTATCGGGGAGAATCATGCCACAGCTTGAGTTAAAGCGCATGACGGGGAAACGCTTGCCGTTGTAATTGCTCACGGAATAGGATTGGGGCATATTACAGCCTGATGCTTTGGTGGCATGGTTGCCCCGACCGGATAAATCGTCCCACTGATCCCCAACTTTATAGCTTTCTCCCGTTAGGAAAATTTGTAAACCATCCAGAGGTAAGGGACTGCCTCCACTTTCGGCCACCCCACCCAAGGTAAACTGTTCGACTCCCCAGTTGGGGGGAGAGGACATTACTTCTGTGGGGACGGGAATGCCATTTTGATAGAGGGTTAAACTAGACCCTTGGGGGTCGGGATTTTTGATCCATTGGGCCGCAATAATGATGGCATGGTTATCACTTTTGCTGTCGTAGGCAATGTTGCCTTCATTTTCTTCACATCGCCACCAAGCGATTAACCCTTCCTCATTGCCATTGATGTTATTGCCGAGGTTTTCGGGGTCAACGGCATTATTCCACAAGCGTATCTCACTCATGGCCCCTTTGAAGTAGTTGGGTTGAGAGGCGTTATAGGTTTTGCCAATTTCTAGGGTTTGGCGATTGCGATCGGGGTCTGGGCCGAAGTAGGTCGCATAACCTGCCGGGTTTTGATTGATGTAGAAGCGAATATCGGCCCATTGATTGACGGTGACATTGGGTTGGTCTTGCGTGCCTTGATTTTCTGTTTCTGTCTCATATTTGCGAGTTACGGCAATTTTATAAAACTGTCCTGCGGTCAAGGCTTGACTGGATTTATAAATGTGATTGTCGCCGTCTTTGTCTTCAAAGGCAAAGGCAATTTTACCATCGGTATCAATGTAGAGCGATTGACAACTCCCCGCCGTAAACGGTCGGGGATTCTCGCGTCACAGGGAGAGCCTAGAAGGAGTATAAACTCCAACCCCGATCTCTTTACCCTCAGTGAGCATTATTCCCGTCTGCCCGACGGTACTTAAACCACGTTCTTTGACCACTTGGGCTGCCGCTATGTCTCTATCGGTCTGATCCCCACAATTGTCGCAATCGTGTCTTCTTTGGGACAAGTCTTTCTGACCACAATTCACCCCGCAGTTTGGGCAAATTTGGCTAGTCCCATTAGCATCCACCTTGGCAAAGTAAACTCCTCTTTCCCAGCAAACGAAAGATAGTATGTTGAGAAATGAACCCCAAGAAGCATCAAGACAAGCCTTTCTTAAAGCAGACCTACCCAACGCTTTTAAGTTCAAATCTTCGGCAAATATCATTCCGGCCTGGTCACAGAGGTGGTGAGCCGTTTTAAAGAAAAAATCCTTTCGACAATTGTGTATCTTTTCGTACAACAACCCGATCTGTTTTTGGATTCGCAACCAGCGTCTAGAGCCTTTCTTCTTATTCTTCAGTTTCCGTTGCAGCAATTTCAGCTTGCCTTCAGACTCCCTGAAGAACTTATGACTTTTGATTAGCTCGTTTTCACTGGTGGCAATAAAGCTATTTAACCCCAAGTCTATTCCAATAGCATAGCCGTGAGGTTGCGGAGCGGGTACATCTACATCACATTGGATGCAGATGGTCACATAGTACCCACTTGCTTTTTTGATAACTCGGATTTGCTTAGGAATAAACCCATCGGGAATCTCTCTTGACTTCCTGAACTTGACTTCACCAATCTTAGGAAGAAAGATTGAATCCCCCTGAACTGCATGACTGCTGACTTGAGGAAAGCAAAAAGACTTCATTCTCTTTTTGAATCGAGGGAAGCCAAACCCCCGTTCCCACATATTCACGAAACTTGTCTCAAGTTGCTTTAGGGTTTGCTGAAGGACTTGAGACTGTGGAATTTTGAGATTTGGGTTTTCCTTTTTAGCTTCAGTCAATGACTTGCATTGACTCGCATAAGTGGGTCTTTTGCTATCTGCGGGTATGATATACTCCTTTTCAATTGAGCATCGGTCTATTCGGCATTTCCTAGAGTTAACCCAATCCTTCCGTTCACGAAGCCCATAGTTATAGACAGAGCGACAAATATCTAACCAAGAATCAAGGGTTGATGCTTGTTCTGGCGTGACTATGAGCTTGTATTGGTAGTTCAGGGTGAGCATTTACCAAATAGAATTGCTCTTTCTAAAGCATAGCACAATACTCAAAAGCCGTCCTTGAAGGTGACTGAGCCTGTCGAAGTCAGGACGGGGCTTTAGACCCATTATTTTTGGTAAGGGACATTTTCATCAGTCCCATCTTCGAGTTTGCCTTTGGTCAAAAATTGTGCCGTTATAGCCGTTTTGGGAGTAGTCTTTGGCGACTCCCCCTGCAAACCGCCAGTAAGCGACTAAGCCGCTTTCTGTGCCGTCTATGCGTTGGTTTTACCTGTGCCACTGTGCCATAACGTTCCGTTGAGATAAATTTTCATGTCTCCGGTCGCGGCATTTTTGGTAAAGGCCCAATGAGACCAGACTCCTTTGAAATCGGAGGGTTGGGCGGTTTTATAAATGCGGTCATACCCGCCGCCACTGTTTCCACAGTCAAAGTAAATATTGCTGTTATCCCAAGGAAAGTGAATGTTGATGACTCTTTGTCCATTGGCATCTAGGGCTTCTAGGACTGAGTTTTTATTGGGAAGTTTATTTCCGCCAAAGGCCCAAAAACTAACGGTGATTTCTTGTCCGGTGGGGATACTGTCTGGCGGGAGTTCTACAAAATCATTCACTCCATCTAATTCTAGGGCAGACTGGAAACTGGCACTCTTGGACTTAACGCCCAAGGTATATTGAGATTGGGCGGAATGGTGATGGATGACTCGGGCCGTATCGGCTAATTGGGCGGGACGAACCCAGGCTTCTAGGGTTAAATCGCCGTGAGCATCGAGTTGTGAGAGTTTTTGCAAGTCTCCTAACACCACACGATCTTCTTTACCATCAAAGGCTAAAGCCCGTCCTGGGGATTCTGCGACCCATTGACAGGAGAGGGTGATCTCGCTATCGGTTACTGTTCCGTTTTTGATGTTGCCTTCACTGGTGCTAGGTTGGAAGAGGAATTGTAAAGAGCCGTTGGTTAAGGGGTTTTTGGTGCGGTTACTGCTGGTCCAAGCGTCGTAGTCGTAGGAAAGTAGATAGAGGGGGGTGTCTGGGGGACTGTTGAGGGTGGTGGGGGTAATGGAGATGGTGTCTAATCCTCCATTGACTGCTTGACTGACGGTGACTTTGGTGTTGTTGAGGGATAGGATTGCACCTTTCGTGAGGCTTTGTTTTACTTTTTGGTGCAAAACGAGGTTACTGATGTTCCCGATGGCGGGTTGGGCGAGTTTGCCGATAAAGATGGGTTGAGTGAGTCTCCCGTTGAGGGTGTCGGCAAATTTTTGTAGGTCTCGTGGTACATTTTGCCAAGTTTCTTGGACTCCTGTGGCTTTGTTGTTGATGGTGAGGGTGCAGGTGTTGGGAGTGTTGCCGTTGGTAATGGTGAATTGGGCGCGATCGCATTCGGGTTCTGCCGATCGCGCGATCGCCATGACTTTTCCGGAGTCTGCTTCTAACAAATACCGCGCTTTCGTAGTATTGGTGTCGTAATAGGTGACAAAAAATTGCTCCTCCACACCTCGGAAATACAAAGCTAACTTTCCGGTCGCGCTATTGACCAACAACGGGGTATCTTTGGTATAAGCAAAGTTGAGTAACCCTCCCGATACCGTTAAACCAAAGGGATCGGTATGCAATAAGGACATGGGCAGTGCAACTTCCCCTTGAATGCCCGACTGCATGAACTCCAGTTCTGTCTCTTTATTATCCAGTTGGATTTTTTGTAGAGCTAATTGTCCTTCTTTGTCTTTAAGTTGTTCTCGTTCTTGATAGAGAGCATTTAATTCATCAACGACTTGCTGTAACTCTGCTTTTTTATTATTTAATTTATTTTCGGCATTCGTAATAACAGGTAAAGCTTGATTCGTCTTAACAATTTTCCAGTTACACAGAACGTTATTGGCATCCTGCGTGAGTCCTGCTGCCCCCATCATTCCAAATAAATAATAGGTAGGACGGGAATGAATTCCACTTCCTAGACTTTTGAGCTTATAGTTGCTTCCTGATTGAACAGGAAACCAACTTTCAAAAACACTATGAGGAGAAGTATCTAAACTCAATGAACCATCCCCATTATTGGATAAATAGCGACCTGAAGGAGTTTGAGGAGAAATGCTTTTTGATTGAGAGTATCCTAAGCTGGAATCCAAATATCCCTCGCCAAAAGCCCATAAATTATTCCAGCCTCCGCTACTGGTCACTCCTAAATTACCGTTACTATCAGTAGCAAGATACCATCCTGCATAGTTTCCAGATTCAATACGACAAAAATAATTAAAAACATCTTTTTGCTTATTTTCTAAGTCAGCTTCTAAGTTCTGAATTTCTCCTTCTAGCTTTGTTTTTTGTGCCTCCAAAGTTGCAATTTCCTGTGTAGATAATTTTAGAGCCGCAATTTCAATTTCTAACTGATTAATACTGGCCGTTAACGTGGCAATTTCTTCCTGTAAACGACTGACTGCATCTAAATCTTGGTTCGCTGCATTACTCGCTTGTAAATTCGGCAGCATCAGTTGGTCTGGGACTTGGGTGAGTTTGCCTTCTCGTGACACCCCAAAATCTAAAGCTGCAATATACTTGCGCTCCGTTGCTGTAGTATTTTTAGTTCCTGTTGCCACTGCCAACATCACGCGAGCGTTGCGTTTGACTGGTTTTTCTTGTTGCTCGTACCCAGTGGTGGCTTTTTCCTGTTGGTGATACAACAAAGCCGATAAACCCGATGCAATGGTTCGTTCCTCAGAGACTTGGGTTACATCGCTAATGGGTGAAGTGGACTTAACCCAAGTTGTCCCTTTAAGGGTAGCATGATGAGCATTGACTGTTTTATCGTGGAGCAAATTTCCCGATCCTTCGGTACAAGGAAAATAGGCCATGAGTCCATTTTCTTTGCCAGTTAAACGACTGTGAAGATTTTGTTGAATTTCTGCTGCACTAATGGCTCGTTTCCAGATTCGGACTTCTTCCATTTGTCCTTGAAAAAACCTGTCAACCGAACGATTTACACCCAAAATATAATAGCGAAATTCTGTGGGTAAATTTCCGGCTCCGCTGCCGAGTTTTCGTCCATCCAGATAAGCGGTTAAGGTATTGCCATCGTAGGCAACGGCTAGATGTTGCCAGTCTGTCGCTGCTTTCCCAATCTGCCAACCCCCTTTATCGTGGAGAAATCGGTAGTTTCCTTGACCATCTAAGTCAATTTGGAATGACGATCCGGTTCTGTTGGCATTGTTACTACTAAAAAGACCCGTATAACTAACCTGATCGGTTGCGTCCGGTTTCACCCACATTTCCACACTAAATTCTTGGGGAGCTTGCCAAGGACTGCCGAGTTGAATGATTGCGTAGTCATCTTGACCATCAAACTGGAGCGCAAATTGCTCGGCAACCGATTGTAAACCAAAACTGGTTCGCCGAATTCCTGGATGATCCCCAATGGGAGCATCGGATTTTACCCACGTTGCGTCCTTAATTGTCCCGTGGTGTCCGTTATCGGTTTGGTCAAAGATTGTCTCCCCTTTCCCTTCATCCAACCGCCAATAACTCCACAATCCTGGCTCATTCCCCACCAAGCGATGATTCATCTCCGCTTGAATTTCGGTTTGAGTGCGGACGCGATTCCAAATCCGTATTTCATCCACGATACCGTGATAAGGATAGGAACGATTCGGATAATTCCCCAATAAAACTTTGGTTGCTGGGTTAAGCTGTCGAGTTTTACCTGTTCCACTGTGCCATAACTGACCATTCAAATAAATTTTCATTTCTCCCGTCTGAGCATTTTTAGTGAATGCCCAATGAGACCAAACGCCTTGAAACTCAGAGGTTTGGGCTGCTTTATCAATGCGATCGCACTGGCTGCCATCATTACCACAGTCAAAGTAAATACGACTATTAGACCAAGGTAAATGGATGCAAAAGACTTTATGACCATTAGCATCTGTTGCGCCTAAAATGGCGGTTCGCATCGGGAGTTTATCTCCACCATAAGCCCAAAAACTAACGGTAATTTCTTCTCCTGTGGGAAGACTGTTGGTTGGTAGTTCTATATAATCATCGCTCCCATCAAATTTTAGGGCAGATTCAGCATAACCTGATTTACTAATGAGGGGAATTAAGGGTTCTCCGGTAAAGGAATCCGTTCCGGGTTGCCGTTCTAAGACGGAGTTTTGATATTGGGGATCGGGACTGGTATAAAGTTGAGTTCCTTTGGTATTAAATAACCCATCCTGAGAGCGTTCGATATTAAAGGAATCAATGCGGCCTGTTTTGCTATTGTGGCTGAAGACTTGCCAACGTTCTAAGTTGGCAATTTGGGTAGGGACGAGTAATACATTAAAGCGTCCTTCTTTTAAGTTTTGGACAAAATCTAATTCTTGGGTTGGCTCAAAAAAGGGTTTCTTTTCTAAGTCTTTTGCCCCTAGTCCATCTTTATTGGTTTGGGGGGTATATTTATGGCGACTGCGTTGATAGCGCACCTCCATTTTAGGCTTGAGTTCTGTCCCTGCTAAAACGTAGCGGTCTAAGAGTAAAGTTTCATTGACTAAGGGGACTTTTTGTTGGCTTTGATCTAAGACAAAATCTCCTTTTTTATCCCGCTTGTAAAGCATATCGGGATGATCATTGTCAATAGCTTGGCGGAATAAATAAATAAATTTTCCATCAGACAATACTTGAAAATGAGCATTGGCTGTAAAACGGGCAGTTGTCGAGAGAAAAGGGTCTATTTCTTCGGGGCGTAATGTTCCCGCTTTCGCTTCGTCTCTTGTCCCTTTTTTAACCGTGGGCATTGACTGATTAGGGAGAATAGCGTAGCCCACTTGGACAATTTCGTTAGGAAATTGCAGTTCTTTGGGATTGTTGAGCCAATAATTAACGTCTAAAGGACTTTTTGTTTTTTGATGAGTATTACCTGTACTCTGAGTTTCTGAGTTAGTATTATCTAAATTTAAAACAGAATAGTAGATGCGCCTTTCCTCATCCATGGCAAAAGCAATTACTGTGCCTTTATGGGTGACAGTTGCGGTGTATTGATAGTTTTTGTCGGTGTAAGTTTTGACGAAGTTACTGATGATACTCATAGGGGTTCGCGCCTTAAAGAAAACTTAAACAGAATTAGGTTCGGTCTAGTATTAGCGTGTTGTTTGATGCACAACATTTAATCCAATTTAGAAAATTGGATTTAGAAAATTGGATTTAGAAAATTTAATCCGCAGTGATTCTTGTATGAATTAATTGGAATAGTTTGTTGGTGTTCTGAACCTGTGGAAGAAAACCGAGAGCGCGAAACTAAGAGAGAGCCAATATGATACGCTGTTGAAGGCGTTAGTCGTCAGAGCTTTGAATCTTTTATGAGCCTATCACATCATGGGGAATTGGTTGCGTTATTGGAAAAACTTTACTTTTGTTTACATTTTTGTGTTGATTCTTGGACTTTGTTTTAAGAAAAATTAAGCAAAATTGATTGAGTCATGACAGTCAACAAGAGGTATGATGGATAGCAATTCTAATGAGCTTTGAGTCAGATCCTTGCAAGCAATAAAGAGCCAAAAGCAATGACCCAAATTCAAGCACTGTACTTCGATGGACAGGGAACGAAAATCATTGTCAATGAACAGGAGTCTTTACGGATTACGACTTATACGGTGGAAGTGTTATTGAAACCCGATGGTATTCCTGATCAACCTTGGAAAGGGATTGTTGGGAAACCGGGACGTAATTTTAATATTTGGTTACGTCAAGATGGGGGAATTTATCACTGTTTCCATACGGAGAGTAGCGATCATGAAGCTGTCCCGGATACTAATGACGGTGCCGCGCAGGGTCCCCTAGGGGGAATTACGCCTAACCAATGGCATCATGTAGCCATTACCAATGATGGGAGGGTTGCCAAAACCTATATTAACGGTCAACTACACCAAACCCATCAGATCGATAGTCCTTTAGTGGTGGACGAAACTCCCCTCTATATTGGCTGTAACTTGGACGCAGCGAACAATCACTACTTTAAAGGGGCGTTAAGTGAAATTCGCATCTGGAATAAAGTTCGCACTGAGGCAGAGATTCAGGCCAATTTATTAGGACAATTAACAGGACAAGAAGAGGGATTAGTGGCCTACTATCCTTTCAATGAGGGACAAGGTTCAGAAATTCACGATCGCACAGGTCAGACAACACCAGGAGAAATTACTGGAACGGTCACTTGGATTGAATCCGACTTGAACATCGGATCAGAGAATTCCCCGACTCCCACAGATCCCCAAGACACTCCTCCGTCATACAATTCTCCTCCCATGATGGATGTCCCCCATGGAACGATTCTCAAAAATCAGTCCAATGGTTATGTCTTAGATGTACTGAAAGGGGAAGCCAAATCTGGGTCAATGGTTTGGGGTTATGCCCCCAATGATAGCTTGAGTCAAAAATGGGAAATTACCCCCGAAGGACTAATTAAAAGTCAGCTAGGAGAATGGGTATTAGACCTACAAGATATACCGGGTTTTGAATGGGCTAAAAAGGTTGTCCTCAATCCCATCAATGGTCATCAAACCCAGCAATGGATTGTGAGCGATCGCGGAATCATTGTCAATCAGAGTAACAATTTTGCCCTAGCAATGGTGGAAAAAGACGGTATTCAAGCGGTGGTCGCTTATCCGGTGAGTGACCCTAAACCCAATGAACAATGGGTTTTAGTTGAGTAATAGCCAAGAAAGGCTACACGATTTCGATGGGTATAAGTTTGTAGTAAGCCCTTTCGGGCTTACAATAAACGAATTGAAGACCAATTAAAGGGATTATTGCTCGTAGAATCAAATCACATATTCCGCATAAATTAACCCTTTGGCTTCAATTTTTTTCCCTTGCCATAATAACAGTAATTCCACTGATCCTGTTACCTCCTCAATAAAACTATATTGCCGTTCTTGATTATCCGGTACAACTAACTCTAAACTAGCATTAAATTGGGCGGTTACAAGCATCTGATCTTGTTCATCCGCAGCATAAACTTGTAACCCTTGGGGCATTTTTACAGTCCGTTCTGTGAACAAAGAAGCCATTAAACCGGGTAAACGGATTGGCAATTCGGCATTTTCTGTCCAGTCCCAATCAATATTTAAGGCGGGGCCTAAAAAGATTTTAATGACTTCATTCCCTTGATAAATAAAAATATAGGGTAAACCGTGCGTAGTATGGTTTTTATTGGTTCTTTTATCCAATACTAACGTAAATGTTCGCCCATCGGAACTGGTGAGAAAAGCGACAAACCATTCCCACCCAATATCTTCTCCCCACCGAAAACGGCCAAAGTTGCGATCGTGATAACAATACCAGTTAGAATTAAGAGGAAATCGAGAATTAGCGAGGGTTAATTCTCCCGCGACTTGTAACCCCGGAACTAACCCCCAACCAATAAATCCACTGCCAAAGGGAGAGTCTTCTGTGACTAAGAGAGGGGTGGCTTGGGGGAGGGCTTGAAATTGGAGATATAATTGGTTTCTAGGGTCTTGAACTGTGACTCGAAAGCGATTATTTTCTAAGACTAAATCAATGCCTCTGCCTTGGATATGGAGAGGGAATGGTTGTACCAGAGGAGTCCGCCAGAGTTGCGTCCCGGCATGACCAAAGGTGACAATTTCTTCTGAGATGGCGAGGGGAATTGTCACTTGTTCTGCGGTAAAATGAACAATGAATGTAACTTGTATTTCTCCGTGTTCTGGCCAACCCATAAGGGTGATGTTGACTAAAATACGGATTTGCTGTTGCAAGTCCATTAAAATGAAGTGATACCAGTCTTTCCAATCCTTTGTCCCCAACCGTCCATCAAACGGAATCCGGAGTTGTTCAATGCGGGCAAATAGTTCAGGATTAAAAACCATTATTAATTATCATTGACCAATTACCAATTACCAATTACCAATTACCAATTACCAATTCCCCCAATTAACGCTGAAGCGACTCATTTTCACTGAGAATATCCTCAAGGGGAAAAGTGGGTTTAGAGGGGGCTGGGGGCGATTCTGGGGCTTGTTGGGCGATTTTGGTTAAGCGGGTATTGAGTTGGGGGGAGAGTTGCATTAAGCCAAGAATGACGGCTGCAAAGATGCGATCGCTTTCCCGTTCCATCCGTTCCACAAACCCTTCCAAGTTCGTTGGCTGGGCCCAACTCTCCTCCCAGTCAGCTTGCAAGGAGTCTGGCAACAAACTCTTAAACCATTGTTCGGCGGTATAAATTAACCCCCCTGGGTGGTCAGACTTTCCCAGGGAGTCTTGATAAGCAGAGGTTGCTTGTTGGCTAATATGCAGCCAACGGGGGAGATGGGCCGTGGCCACCGCTAACACGCCATTTTTAAAGAAACGAGTCCGATGGAGTTGGTTTAATAATTGACTGCCGTTTTCTGTTTGCGCGTAAATTTCCCCCTGCTGGCCGAGAATCGCCAGTAATTCCACCACTAACCAACGGGCAGGTAAGATATCTAAACTGGGGAGAATCAGATTCAGGTGATAACTGATGTCGCTATCGGGGAGAGATTGGACTGGGGCAAATTCTTCCACAAGACGATGTAAGGTGGCGTTAATGAGGGGGGAAATTTGGCTTAATCCTAATAATAAATTGCCCCACCAGCGTTGTACATCGCTGCCCCATTCCTTTACCCCGTCTTCGGGTTGAAACCGGGGAATGTTGGGGAGGTTGCTTTGTTCGGTTTGTTCTAAGTCATTATCCACTAAACTCCATAACCACCCTTCCCAGAGTGTCACCAGTCCTCCTGCATCGTTCACTTCTGCCGAGAGAAAGTCCTGTCGTTTGACGAGAGTATCGAGTATCCATTGGGGAAATTGTAGGGTAGAACTGGCGATCGCGCCCGACTGAAAAAACGCCGTCTCCTGCAACCCCTCCCATAACACCTCCCCCTCCTCCGTCTGCCGATACACTTCCCCCTGACGACACAACCGTATCAACAACTCCGCCAACAACCAACGCGAGGGAATCTGATCCAACTCCAGCAACGCAGACGTTAACCCGATAATCCCCAACCGATGGGGATTGAGAGACAGTCCCCCCACCCCTTGCGCAGCCTCTAAGGGAAACGCCAGTTTTAAATCCGTAATCTGTGCTTGATTCCGTTGTCCCATCACAGGTAAAATCTCCACCTGAACCGGAATCCCCGCTTCTTGCCACCCCGGAAAGCGTAATTGACTCCTGAGAGACTGTTCAGCTTGGACAGGAGGCAATTGCAAGATAATTTTTTGCGTCACCCCTTGTTGTCCAGGATAAAGCGTGACATAAGCAGGTTCTACTGTAATCTGGGAACAAACAACCGTATGGGACTCAATCAGCCAATCTTCTAACACGGGTCGTAATAGCAAAATATCATCCGTTTGATTCGACAAAAATAAACGGATAATCAGTGGGGTATTTTGGGGAATTTTAACCTGAATTTTGGGAGAATTTAATAGCATTCTAAAAATTTTATTGCGCCAAAGTCCCTCTCCCAACATTCTGATTCAGGGTGACATTATCGCCATAGCCATCAAAGTACAGAATACATTTTGATTGTGGGGGAAGTGGTTGGGGAGTCGTTGGTTGAGTGGGAGGTTGAGTGGTAGGGGGAGATGGAGGAGATGG
>NZ_JAQMSD010000169.1 GCF_028330525.1 Spirulina sp. CS-785/01 | reverse complement strand
TCTCTTAACCTTCTCCGTCAAGACTCTACTGTTCAACGCAGTCTTCGACAAAAGCGACAACGTGCTGCTATGGACGATGATTACATGACTACTCTTCTACAATCCTTTTGTCAAGCATGATTGAGATGCTCTTACCCTGTAAACCCAAGGTATATTTTTCTAAGCGTATCTAGCCATTATCCTTGAGTTAATCAACCCGTTTTTAACGGGTTTAAGCTCTTAGCCTTGGGTTTAAACCCAAGGTATATTTTTGGTTGATCAACCCGTTTTTAACAGGTTTAAGCTCTTAGGTTTTAAGCCAAGATAGATTTAATAACAATACCGATCTTTATTATTCGGTGTGTTTTGTCCTTCTGCCTTCCGCATTGAACCCAGTAACGTTGAAATAATCACACAACGTTTTAACGTATCATCATTACGCGGCCTAACCGTTACTGTGCCTAACGCCCAAAATGAGGTTTGTGTACAAGCATTCCCCGGCCTAAACACCGGACAACCATAATGATTAAAAATAACACGCCATTCCGTAATCTCGCCCGTTTCTTCTTGTTCAAACGAAGAATTTTCGATATCAAAAATAATTCCTTCTTCCAACGGTTGCCAATTGACATGATCTGGAACAAAATCACCCTTAACACTGGGATGAATTGCCCACTCTCCTCGCTTTTCTCCCTCTTGCCGAAAACTTAACTGCCAGTCTCTTTGATTCGTCACCGCCTTTTGCTTAGTCTTTTCCATCCCTTGCCAAATCCGACTATTTGCCTTATTCAAGCGTTGTCGTTGCAGAAACCCTAACCACGTCGGAATAAATATCGCGGCTAAAATGCCAATAATAACGAGGCCAACCAATAATTCTAGCAGCGTAAATCCTTGTTCATTTTTCCACGGCTTAGACATTGCAATGGGAGAGTTGATGTTAAGTCCTAATATAATTCATTATGGAGTTCACAGCAATTTAGGAATTGCCCCTACTTTGACGATTATTTACGATTATTAAGGGTTATTTTCTTCATCTGGCGGCGTACATTCCTCTTGGCCAGTCCCCGTCTCTAACGCCCCTAAAATCGTTTTCACCGACACGCAACGCATGGTTGACGTTTGCGGTTCAGTTACGTCATCATTCCGAGGGGCAGCAGCCACCAGATATAAATTATCATCTGGCTCTTGTCCCGCTAAAACTCCTAAATGATCAAAGGTCAAAGTATAAACAGTCTCTTCTCCCTCGATAGTGGTTAAATTTCCATTCTCCACCCCTTTATTCACTTCTCCTTCTTCTAAATTGGTTTGTAAAATCACTTGTCCGGGTTGGAGATCGAGTTGTTGCCCTAAATTTCCCACATTCCAGTAATTATCGAGATCATCTTCATCTTCTGTATCCGTGGGGTCAAGAGAAGCAGGATGAACGGCCACTTCTGGGATATTATTGTCACTCATGCGAAAACTGACACTGTATTCTACTTTGTCCGTTTTTGCATTGGTTTGTGCTTTTTTTAAAGATTGATAGATAAAATCATTGGTGAGATTGACTCGACGCTGATTGACAAAACCGAGCCAACCGGGAACTGCTATAGCTCCTAAAATACCAATAATGACAATCGCCACCAGTAACTCAACCAGCGTAAACCCCGCTTGAGTTTGCTCCTTGTTTTGTCGAAACTGAACCTGTTTAAGTAATGGTTGAATCATATTGCTCCTGATGGGAGACGAAAATTTTAGGGGACAAAACGACCTTTCGCACTAACTTCTGTTTGTATTTCTGGAAAGTAGGCCGAGCGACCCTCACTATAGGTCGGAGGATTATCTTCGGGTCGAATCCGCGCTAAAGCATTGCCCCGAAGGTAAAAACGCGCTACATAAGGGGGACTATCATTCTTCACACAAGCATAAAAACTGGTGGGGAAGTTGTTAAGATTGGGGGGAATTCTCGTTGACCAAGTGCGTTGATCTTCTGGTAGGTCATATTCAGGACATTCTCCTAACAAGGTGTCCTCTGAACTCTGATCGACAAAATCAATCAAAATATCTAAGGAGTTAGCACTATATTCTGTAGAAGCCTTGTTCCACGTTCTCAGACAGTCGGCCACGGATTCTCCAATTTGGCATTCAAAAGGGGCAAACCCGTCATCTCTCTCTTCAACTGCATCCTCCAAGAGAACCCCGCCAACATTCACCCCATCAGAAACTTCAAAACGGCCAATTCTGGCAGTATTGGACCAAACATTATTATTATCCTGATCCTCAATCAGATAGTAAGCTACGAGGGAATAGACAAAAGTATCATCACAAATATCCGCATTATTCTCGTCGGTACAGTCTGACCCTTGATCCTCCTCATTAAGATAATCAATGGGAATTGCATCTTTTACAGGTTTTCGCTTCCAGAAGACTAGGACAGGCTTACAAGTATCTGCATTATTACAAACGCCTACACTCTGATTAGGAGGAATCTCGTTTTGAATGCCTGCATTACTTAGACCTTGATTATCGTAAATAAAAACCGCTTGCTCTAAATCTCTGGCAATATAATTGGCAGCATCTTGAATTTCTTGCTCCGAGGTCGCCTTAGCTTGTTCCTGTTGATCTGTTCGGAGTAGATTCATGGCTAACCCTAACAAAGGTGTAATGACTATACCCGCAATCAGGATAGCTACCAGTAACTCAATGAGAGTATATCCTTGCTCTCGTTTCACTTTTAGGATAGCTTTAGCTATCCAAGGACGTTGGGTTTTGAATTTCGGTGTTTGACGAAACATAGGAGTGACAGAGAGAGTAGATTAATGATTAATTAACAACCGCTAAGACGTTGACAGAGGTCTTGATAGTTCGCATTGATGCCTGTAATTTCAGTAATGGTTTCAAAGAGAGGAGCTTTGCGATCGCCTAACCCTCCGGCATGAGTTAAGGCTTGTTGGCTTTCCTCTCCATCGGTTGCCTTTAGAGGTTCACCCCCCTCAAAAGCATCGGCGCGATAAACCCGCAGTCCTAAGAGATAACCTGCATTCTCTCCGTTAGAGCCTTCGTGTTGAACGCCCCCCACTTGAATCAGAAAGTCTTGCATTTCATCAGTAGTACATTTCCCATCGTTACTGCCATCGAAACAGTACACCGAATATTGATTCGTTTGAGGTGCAGGAGTATCGCAATAACCGTCTTCTCCAGACTTGAAGCGACTCTTGCAATCTAGACCATTCGCTGGCGGCGTACTCAAGTCTCTGAGATGGTTAATGTATTCTACCCCTTGATGTTGAGACAAAGAATGAATCTCAGGGTCTTCTATCGTGCCGGCTCGCACACCATTGATATATTCTTGAGCCGCTTGAGTCGCCCACTCAGCCCGTCGCGCTTGGACGCGGGTGGCGGCTGAGAAAGCAATCACCGGGCCGATGGCCACAATTAACAGCCCAACCACCACAATAGCCAGCAGGGATTCAATAATCGTGAATCCTGATTCACTGGGTTTCGGTTTTAGGGGGAAAAGGTAAGGTTTCATAGTGAATTGTGTTCTTGAAACTGCACAAAGCGGCATGGTTAGAGGTCTTCTGTATCACATTGATCGGGTCGATACTCCTCGTTAACGGCATCCTCCTGATTATTTACTTGTACCCCACACAAGAGGGTTTGAATCCAATCATCATTCCGACCCACTTCTCGATAATATTCATTGGGTTCTGAGGTTGGTGGAAGGGTGAACCGTTGCGAGAATAAGTCAGGCAACTGGGAGAGTAACCCCACATCAAAACCAAACTGCCGTTGGGGCGGGTAGTAGCTGTCGTTGTAACCTGCCGCCGTCAATGCGTACCGTTGTGAGTACCCCAAAAAACTGCCTGTTAGGTTATTTCCTGCATTTCCCGGCTCGATCTGCCAGAAGGGGGCAGTGGCATAAGAACTCCGTTGCAGTTGGATGAATGAACCTTGAATCGTAACAGGATAAGCATTGGCATCACTACCTGTCTGATTCCATTGCTCTAAGAAACGAGGCAGGTTTGAGACTGCACCATTAAATTCAAAAAGGCTAGGATTATTGGCACGAAAGCGAGATGGACTATCTCCTGTTGCCATAATGAGGTTAAATGTTCCTCGCTTGGGTTGATTTCGAGTATCAACCGCTTGGGTGAGCCAATAGGTTTCATTAACTGCATCGGTACTAGGACGAGGGCCACTACCGCTAAAAGGAAATGGTCGTCTTGTATCATGAGCGCGAGCGATTTGCAGGACTGGAGAAAGGAGGGGTTGGCGCGTGGTGGTAATCCCAGTTATGGCAATATTTCCACTACCAAGGGCAGTATTGAAGGGATTGAACTCTGTACCCCCAAAAGTTCCTCCAGTATTACTAAACCCTAAGAAGCGACCACTACGAATTACGGTGTTCGTGGGGGTGTAGTCACCACCGGCATAGCCAGCATCATCTGCAATTTGCCCAATATCATCAATAATTAATTGATTGTTGGGTCCCCCAAAACTCAAGAAATTACCCGCCAGATTATTCTCTCCCGCAAAAACCATGCCTTGACGAGATACCCAGAAAACTTGATTGGGGTTTACCCCATCTAAGACTAAGTTGACGTTTTGGAACAATAGCGGGTTATTGGCACTGGGGTGGAAGATAAAGAGACTATTACTATCCCCAGTTAGGGTGATAGTAATGGGACTTCCTGCGGTTTGTGTGCCAATGTGGATAAAATTTTGGGTTTCTACAGGAGAGTTAGTTGGATCACCCACAACATGATTTGTTGATGTAGAGGTGATTCTGTAGTTATAGACCTCTAAATTCCCAATTTGAGTAGGGGTTATAGCTCCATCTGCTTGTCCCAGTTGGATAGGTATAGTTGGAGCCGTTGCATCTAGGAGTTTATTCGTTGATGTTCCCACATTCGGGAGTTCATTCACTGCACCATTCACAAGAGCACTATTACATACTGTCCCAATTGAAGTAAATGTTATAGCGTTTTGAGGAGATGCACCCCCATCGGGTCCCCCTAAACACACGGTGTAATTAATTACACTGTCATTATTTAAAGCATCCGCCGCATTATCCAATTGAGTATTCCCGGTGTCATGGGGAACATCCGGTAATAACCAGTCATCCCGTTCATCATAGTAACCGTAGAGGGCTGGGTTTCTTGAATCTTGAGGATCAAAGTAGAACAAAGGATGGTCTAATTCAAAATCTTCAGCATTCGTAGTTGGATTACTGGGATTGGTATTATCTGTCGTTCTAAACCAGAGAGAATTATTGCGTTGTTGAATCGCATTGCCAGAGTTAGTTCCTGTGGGAAAGGTACTATAAGGAAATTCATCAACATTCCCACCCGTATGAATGCCTAGAGGGATAGGACGGGGTGGACTATTGTTATCTAATACCAAATTTCCATTTTGCCGTTTAAAAGCAACCCGACGAGGATAGTGTTGATCCTTCGCATCTCGTGGAGGGAGAGCGGTTGTCCCTGCCCCTACTTGTGTCCGATTTACAGTCCCCAAATTCAATAACTGTTCGGATGTAATATTCGCTTCAACAAGAGTATCGCTGGTTGTTCCGTTGCCATTGAGATCGACACCTGGTTCAGTAAAAGTGTCCTGTAAGTTATTGTCACCATCGGCATCATAACCCACTACCCAATCACTGGGCAGACATTCAGAAATGGGAAGTTTCCGACAAATCTCCATGACGTATTCTGGAGCTTCTACTCGCCGTTGAATGGGGGTGACAAAGTTATTAAAGTATGAACTAAAGAGAGCTTGGGGATTGGTGCGATTGGAATAACTTAAATCGGTGTAGTTGGTCGTTGTCCCAAATGCTCCCGTGGTATTCCCACTAGAGAGTCCATTGGTGACAAAGGTGTTATCCCAGAATCCATTATCAACACGCCGTTTGGAGATCGTCTCTAGAGGGGGTGTTGAAAGAGGAGCATGGGCTTCGACGGGAATATTGGTGTTCGGAAAGCTTCCTGTGCCAATACTTCGGATACTTCGGAATAAGTTATCGGTTTGGTTATTGCGTAGGTCGTAATCCCCTTCATTGCGAAAACCAAAGCGGAAGTTTTCCGATAACAAGGTGAGCGTATCCGAGAGAACCGACACGGCACGCCAATTATCGCCGTCATTACATTTGTCACCTAGTCGTTTGTCACCGGGGCGACAAGCGAAGTTGGTGTCTAAGTTTGTGCGGCTATAGAAATCTTGCTTTTTCCAGCCTGAACCTAAAGAAGTGGTGAATTCTTCGTAGTCGTGGACATTAAAGCCACCTGCGATGTCCTCACTGGGGGGTTGTGCTTTGATATAGGTGGGAAGATTGGTGGCGAGAATTAACCCTTTTTCCTCGTCTTCAAACTCATTGATTCCTCCGCGTCCCACACGAGAACCGTTGATTAGTACGATGGCACTAGGACGACGAGTGGGATCGAGCCAGAAGTCGGTAGGACTCAGACGATCGCGCTCTAGTTCATGCACCGCTAAGTTAACAATTGGATCAGACTCATTAAACGGTGTAGCTGCGATATCAGTTAAGGGGATAGTTGCTGAACTACGAGCCGATTTATCACTGGCATCCGCTAGGGCATCATCCCGAGTTGCGTAGATAATGCCGCTATCGGGTAACATCCATTCCGTGTCCCGTATTCCATCGTCGGCATCTGCCCGCCGCAGGGCATCTACATCAATTACGGTTGCCCGAATTTCTAAAGGTTGACGCAGTTCGACCGACAAGTCATATTCAGAGATTTTTTCATTGGTACTACCACTAGCACCAGTACGGCCATTGCTCTCCGGTTGGAAACTGTAATTATTGCGGTTACTGGCGGTTGAGTTATTATTTTGCGTATTTCCCCGATTACTCCAAGTCAATGTACCACCACCGACAGAGACATTTATATTATTCCCCTCAATTTCTTTCACTTCTCGACCATCCAAGAAGGCAACCTCTTGGATTGTTCCGTGGGGGAGATTATAGCCGCCTGTGGGAGTTTTCGTGGGAGTGCCAGCCGTGCCGTCCCAAATTTTCAAGGCACAGATCGTTGAGTCAATCGCCCCTTGATCGGCCAAGGTGCGGTCAGAAGCAGGGGTGGCTAAGGCTTTTTTAAGTTGAGGGTTAACTAACCGCCCATTGGGATAGACAAGGTTAGCCATGTAATTGAGTTCATTGTTGTACCCAGAAAGACCACTAGCACTATAGGTAATCCCATTATTAGACCGTCCTGTCCCTGATGGCAAAGTTCCGATTACCTCTTGATTCCAAGCCAGTTGACCACTCACAGAGGGTAAACCACCTGCATTTTGAGCCGTTTCGTAATTGGTGGGGTCATAGTAACTGCTAACACAGGCAATCGGCCTTTGTCCCTCCTCATGGTTGTAATGATAAACGGCGGATGCCCGCATTTTCAAGAAGGGGCGAGGTTGGCCGTTGGTATCGTCTAAGACATCAGGATTACCATTGCCATCACGATCAATAATCGCGTTTGGGATTCCATTATTAGTAGTATCTTCTTTTAACCAATCTGCCCAGTCAGCGTTAGTCATCACACCGCTAGGAGGAAGTGTTCCAACAGGAACGGGCATCGAGTCTGGCCAAACAACATTAGAACGATTAGTAGGGTTGGTACTATTATCAAAAGGCAGATAAACCCCAGCATTGGTGACAATGCGTAATCCCCCTTCATTCCCTAAGCGATTTTCGGGTACAGTGGCTGCACTGGTTTCCCAGAAGCCATCACGCTCTGTTAGACCTAATTCCACCAGTTGACGCACTCGGCTTTGCCGATAGCGAGTATCATTGGGGGGATCACCGTCCCATGGTACTCCTAGTGGGTCTTTGCCTAAGTTTCCGGCAAAATCATTGAGACTGGGTTTATACCAAAACGAGGGTAAATTATTTCCGGCTAACGCGCGATCGCCCATTAATTCCTCAAGTGTTGGAGGATCGTTTTCTTTCAGTTCTTCCGGTTCAGTGGCAGGCGGTTGGTCTTGTTCAATATTTAAAGTTGCGTTAACTGTATCTGGCTTATGCCAATTATCAATGGGACGCAGGAAATCAGTTTTTTGTGCTGTTAGGACTTGATTACTATTGAGTCCCTCCGTTCCATCATCGGCAAAGCCAATTTCGGCAAAGGGAACACGGCGAGTTCGGTTTCTGAACCAAACTTCTAATTCTTCCCGCCGAGCTTGATCCACATCGGTATCCGGGTTAACTTCTGCGTTAATGCGATCAGTAATACGATCTCTCACTTCTTGGGGATCATTCCCACTAACTTCATAAGTGGGATAACTCCCAGAAACCCCGAAAGTGTTTTCAGTCATTGCGGCTTCAACTAACAGGGCAATCCGTTCTTCAAAGGCTTGGGTATTATAAGCCACTTGACTACTATTACTCCTGGTAGAAATCGTAGCTCTGCTCTCAGGCCCAACGGAATTAGGAGTAATGTAAGTCGTTTTGGGGTTTATTTCCCGTCCTTGGAACAAATCAACATCGACTCGATCTGTACCGAGATCAGTAGAACCAACAAAGTTATTGGTGATGTTTCCCCCGATAATAAGTTTGGCGTTTTCAGCTTCGTAGAAACAGGAATAAGGACTACTGACTTGCAAGAAATACAAGCCATCTTTTTCCCCGGCATGGAGGTTACTATTTACCACAATCCGACCATTAATATATAACGGCGGACCGGAGAACATATCGAGGTCGTCTTCATAGACAATGGCATTATTCCCTAGGGGAATTCTTACCCGGTCTTGTTGATACTCCAGACCCGCAAAGGCAGTATTTCCTTGATAATTTTCGTAGTTTGCGTCTTTATCCGGATCGGTGATCAGACCCGTTTGATTGCGATCGGTAATGGGAACTGTGGCTGTATAAATATAAATACTCTTTTTCAAAACCCCTTCAATTTTGTCCCAACCATCTGTACTGACTAAGCCAGCACTTGTGCCTAATGCTCCCTCACAGACTTCTCCACGACTCCCACTCGCTTGGGGAGGGGTGCGAGCATCCAAGGGGCTCCGTTGTCGTTCGTATCCTCCGGTATCAGGATCGACTCTCGGACTCCGAAAGTAAATTCCGTAAAGGGTGAAGCTGTCAAATTCTCCATTCCCATTGGTATCTACGGGATACCGCCAAGCGAGGGTAGAAGTTTCCCGTTGGCTCAATTGCGGGTTATCTGTATCAATGGTGTCATTGTCATCAAGATCAACCACTAGTTGCAGACGAACTTCATCCCCTAACTGATATTTATCCTTATCCAGAACATCATTCAAGGCCAGGTCGGAGGGTGTTCCTTGGGGAAGCGTAGGGTCTTCAAAGGCGGTATTAAGTTTCAATTTTGCCCGTTCTACGGCGGGTAGGGCGGCATTGAGAACCACTTGACTGACGCGCACGTTACTGGCGTTTTGCGCTCGGTCAGTAGAGCGTATGACAATGGCACTGGTGATCAGTGTGACCACTAAAATCACCATGACGACGGTGGGGAGGACAAACCCCCCTTGGGTTTCTCGACGAAGGATGAACCAATGGGCAAGTTTCCGACTGAGGCGGAGGGGCAGCCGGAGGATTGCTTGGGCAAGAACCTGTAAACTCTGAATGAGTCGTTTTAGGAGTGAAGACATGGGGATTAATAAGTCTAATCCATTAAGGGACAAAGAAGGGTAAAGGCGAGGCTGGTTTCATGTTTTACAGCCAACATGAAAGAGGAGCTACGCCGATTAAATCTGAACACTTACTAAAAACTTAACTGTTTCAGTGATAGCTAGGACTGAATGGAAACGTCAACCGAGAAAAATACAGAGTTCATATAATTGGGGGGTCGGATATCCGTAGTTATGCGGATAGACCAAGGCACAGGGTTAACCTCTAGTAGGCTATTTACTTGACTTTTTTTGACATTAGGCCACAAAGCCCTACTTATACCCATCCTAGAGTTTTCTGGCCCGTGCCGGATGAACAGGTTTTAAAGGTGTTTGATTTTGGTCAGGGTTATGAGAAATGCGTAATTGCACATGATTTTCAGGGCTTCTTCAGCCACTCAGTTAAACTGTAAGGTTTGCCTCGACAAACTTCAAAGGGCTTTTTACGTCTGTAACACCACCTTCATTCATCGTTGGTACTCAGT
>NZ_JAQMSD010000168.1 GCF_028330525.1 Spirulina sp. CS-785/01 | reverse complement strand
TTTTAAGGAGGGTTTGAATATTGTTGGGTAGTGACTGGACTAGGGTGAGTATTTCCTGTGGGGTGATAGTATATTCAACTTGTCTATTGATTTTTTCGTCAAACAGCGAGTTGGGGTTTTTAAGGAGGGTTTGGATATTGTTGGGTAGTGACTGGACTAGGGTGAGTATTTCTTGTGGAGTGATAGTATAGGTGATTTGTCTATTGATTTTTTCGTCAAACAGCGAGTTGGGGTTTTTAAGGAGGGTTTGAATATTGTTGGGTAGTGACTGGACTAGGGTGAGTATTTCCTGTGGGGTGATAGTATATTCAACTTGTCTATTGATTTTTTCGTCAAACAGCGAGTTGGGGTTTGTTAGGAGACTGTAGAGGGAGGAGGGGAGAGACTGGACTATCTGTTGAAGTTGTTTACAAGTCAGAGAAATGAGAGGTCGCTGTTTGATTTTTTCGTCAAGCTGTGAATAGCGGTCTAAGATATTTTGTTGGGTAGAAGGGGGGAGGGTGTGGAAGTAGTCCCAAAACTCACTTACGGGGAGAGACTGATAGACGGGACGCATCTCTTGCATTTCTGAGTCGTTGGTGACTCCTTGGGTGAGTTGCTGTATTAACTCATCTCCGGTTTCGGGATAGGTGGTGAGGGTATATCCTGCTTGTTGTAATGCGTGGAGGATATTAATACAACTTGCGGGGGTATCTAACCCAACTCCGTTGGCTAAACGGCCATCTTTGTTGGGATAATTGGCTAATATGAGGGCAATTTTGCGGTCTTTGGGGGGGGTGGTGCGGAGTCTGACCCAGTTTGCGGCCATGTCGGCTACAATGTTGATACGGTCGGGTTGCGGTTCATATATCACTACATCGGTTTCTAGGTTTTCATTCCAGGTGGCAACGGATTTAAAGGAGACGGCACGGGTTATAATACGACCATCGACTTCGGGTAAGGCCACATTCATGGCCACGTCTCTGGGAGAGAGTCCTTGATAACTGGACTCCCAACTGTCTTGGGTCCCCCCACTGAGGATAACTTGTAAGACGGGGAGGTTGAGTTGGGTCCAGAGGTTTAATTTTTCTTCTTCTCCTACTTTTGCGAGGGAGAAACTGGTGGTGTTGAGGAGGACGTGACTGTCTGCGAAGTGGTTTAAGAGGTCTGGGTGTAACTCTTCGTCGCGTAGGGAGGAGATAAAGATGGCCTTGGCTTCTAGGTTACGGTCTTTTAAGGCGTTACACAAGGCATCTATGGGTTTGGTATTGCCTGCGAGGTAATGGGACCGATAAAATAAGATTCCGACTTGGGGGAGGTGAGGGGTTTGCGGGGTATAATAGGTCCCTAGACGGGGGACGGTTTGGGGGGGGTGGGGATGATAGGGAGAGTTTAAGCAGGTGGCTGCGATATACTGACAGGCATTCACCCAGTTACTCACTCCTCCTTGGGTGAAGTATTGCCAGAGTTGGTTTACTTGGGACAGGGAGACGGTAGAATGGCTGATGAGGTCGGGGTCGGGTTTGTCGTCTCCGGGGAGGACAAACAGGGCCGTGTTGTTTTCTGCTGCGATGTCTTTGACGACTTCTAACCCGTAAGACCAGTAAGACCGTCCTCCTAGGAGTCGTAAGATGATGACATCTGCTTTGCTGAGGATGTCGTCTGCGTAGGTGTCGATGCTGAGTTGTTGTTGCAATTGTAGCAGGTTGGCCACTCGCAGGGAGGGGAAGGTGTCGGGTAACTGGGGGACTGCTGCGGCCAGGGTTTGGATGTCGGTGTCTGCTGCGGTGATAAAGATAATCGAGGCTGGGGTCTGTTCTAAGAATATCACGCCTTCTGCGTCTGGGGTCCATCCTCCTGGGGTTGCGGCGATACGGTGCATTTTTCTTTCTCGGTTCTCACGTATGATTAATATAGACTAAATTGTATCGGTGAGCAACTTATGACTGTTGATACGACGACTCCTAATTTGGTGCTTCAGAGTCAGTTCCACGATAAGTTAATTTTAGACCGTCAGACGACGGAGAAGTTGGGGTATGTGGATCAGTTTTGGATTGATCCGCGATCGCACCAAGTCCAAGGTATGATTAGTAAGTCAGGCTTTTTCAACCGCAGTAAGCAATATTTCCCATGGTCTAATCTTGTCACGTTGGGAAAAGATAGTGTTTTAGTCACCGAGTCCGAAACCTCTGCTGAACCTCCGAAAAAAGCAGAGATTATTTTAGGTCACGAAATGTGGACAGATACGGGGACGAAAGCAGGACGCATTACAGATTTTTTATTTAATGTGGAGACGGGAGAAATTGCCACTTATTTGTTTATTAATGAGGGGTGGAAAAATACAATGTTAGGGGCAACTTATTTGTTGCAACCTGTCGCTATTTCTAGTGTGGGGGAGAAGCGAATTATTGTCTTTGAAACGGCAGTGGAAAAAGCGAGGAAGTATCAAGAGGGTATGGGAAATCGATGGGGAGACTTTTTACAAGAGGACTATGAAAAAACGAGAGAAGATGTCCAAAGTATTTTCAATAAAACCCAAAAAGCAGCCACGAAGTTACGGGATGTTTGGCCTCAGAAAAAAGGAGAAACTAAAGATGAACAAGGAAAGGAAAATTAGAAATAATGTCGGTTAGTTTTATAACTTCAGTGTTTAGTGTTTTTTCGTAAAAAGGTGGTTTAAATAGATTAGAAAATATGCAATCTCTCTTAGTTTTAGCCTTTATTATTGCTGCATTAGCCATTATTTTTGCCTTACAAAATCCGGATTACATTACCGTTGATTTTTTAATGTGGCAACTAGAAGCACCGCTTGCTTTATTGTTATTAATTATTTTAGCATTAGGGGTGACAATTGCACTACTTTGT
Source organism: Spirulina sp. CS-785/01 (assembly GCF_028330525.1). GTDB lineage: Bacteria > Cyanobacteriota > Cyanobacteriia > Cyanobacteriales > Spirulinaceae > JAQMSD01. The sequence goes on along the minus strand of NZ_JAQMSD010000168.1, from coordinate 5,098 downwards.
GCATTACCCACTTACTTTAGGAAGCAAGCTAGACTCTCCCGTCAGAAGCGTCAGTTAAAAGAAGTAGAACATAATTTATCCGAAAAAGATACAACGATTCAGGAAAAACAACAACGTATTCAATATTTAGAGACAAAAATTAAGCGGGATATGGGTAATGGGTAATTGGTAATTGGTACTTTTATTTTTTACCTTGTATCTATTCCCTATTCCCTTTTTTTACCAAGAACAAAGAACAAAGAACAAAAATATGACCCAAAATAAAACCTATAGTTTCCGTTCACGGACTCAAGATCATGACAACTTTAACTTGGATGCTGCGGGTGATTAATGTCCCGCTTGCGTTGGAAATGCGTCCTTATCCCCCTGTTGATGCAGAATTACATTTAGACGTTGGGGATGACCTGTTAGCGGATAATCAAGACCGTTTTATTTTGCAGGTTTCTGGGGGGAAAGGGGAGGTGAAACGGGGAGGCCGGGGGGATTTACATTTACCCATTCGTTCCCTATCTCCTCTGTTTACGGGCTTCTTTTCTGCGTCTCAGTTAGCGCGTATGGGACAATTAGAGGGAACAGAGGCTGCGATCGCAACGGCCCAGTTTCTTTTCCATTGCGATCGGCCCAGTCTCGCAGACATCTTTTAACCCTATGCTGGAAACCCTTAACCAGAAGCTAATTGTCTCTTGTCAGGCCCCTCCTGATTCTCCGTTATATGAACCGGATATCATTGCTGCTATGGCCAAAACCGCCATTCAACGGGGGGCCGCAGCAGTCCGTATTGACACCCCGGCCCATGTCCACGCAGTCCGCCAACTCCTCCCCCAAACCCCGATTATTGGCTTATGGAAGCAAAAAACCCCCAATTCTCAGGTCTATATTACCCCTCGCTTTAGTGATGCGGTGGCCATTGCAGAAGCGGGGGCCAATATTATCGCCATTGATGCCACACAGCGTCCGCGGCCCGATGGGGAAACCGTCCCAGACATCATCGAACATATCCACCACACCTTAAATAAGCCAGTGATGGCTGATATTGATACCCTAGAGAATGCCCAATTTGCCATAGATGCTGGGGCTGATGTAGTGGGAACAACCCTTTTCGGCTACACTCAAGAGACCGCAACCCAAACCCCTCCTGGATGGGACATTTTGCGGGAACTGGCGGCAAATTCCCCAATCCCGGTCATTTGTGAAGGGGGAATTGCAACACCAGACATGGCCAAACAAGCCTTAGATTTGGGGGCTTATGCGGTTGTGGTGGGAACTGCAATTACAGGAATTGATTTAAAAGTAATGGAGTTTCAAAAAGTGTTTTAGTTAAGATTGTTCAGCCAACCAATTCAGCAAATCTTCCTCAGTTTGAAAGTCTAATAAAGCCTCTCCCAAGGCTTCAATTTGGTCAACAGATAACTGTTGGATTTGTTCTTCTAACTGAGGAGATAACTCTCCTAAACGTCGTTTAATTTGACGAGTTACTAAATTCCGTTCCCGTTCGAGTCCTTGTTCGAGTCCTTCTTGTAACCCTTCTTCCTTCCAACTGGTGGTTATTTGCATGACTTCCTCCCTAGTGGTTACTGGTTCGATTGTATCGAGTTCTTGTTGAAAAATCTCTAACTCGGCGGCGTTTAAACGGAGGTAGGTATCTATAAACCCGGAAATTAACTTCATGCGGGCGGGATCAAGGCGTAACGTGGCTAAAAGACGCAGGCATTCTAATTTTACCCTGGGCCGTTCTTCGGGGGAAAACTGCATTTTGGCCATTAAGGCTGAGGCCACCGGGTTACGCTACATTCTCCGGAGGTGACATCGGTGAAGATTTCTTTATCTAAAAATTTGATGCTGTCCGGGTCTAAGTAATCTAAGACGGCGGGGAAAAAGAGTTCTAGAAATTCGATAAAAAAGGTGCTTAAAAGCTCTTTGAATAGGCGATCATGGTCAATATTTGTCATTGAACCTAAGTGAATCTTTTTAGTTTATTTTACCAGTAATGAGGAAACCTGCCCAGTAATAGGGGGAGGCGTAGGGGGTATGATCTTCGCCTTGACGGTTAGCTTTGTCTTGGGCTAAGTCTTGGGCGACTTTTAAGTGATGTTGGCAGCGAGGGGCGTTGTCTTGGAAGGTTTCTAAAAGGTGGTCATAAATTTCTATCAGTTGGCGGTACGTGAGATGTTTTAACCAAGTTTGGGCTTGGGTTAAGGCTTGATGAGGGGGGATTTCTTGTTTAATAAATTGGTAAAATTGCCACATTAACAAACTGGTGGAAACTTCTGGGACTGACCATAAGCTATGTAATACATAACTAGCACTTTTTGTCAAGATGGCGGTGGCTAAACTCACAAATTCATTGGTGAGACGTTGGGGGTGGGTGAGACGCATTTCACTGGCGGAGAGGCAGATTAAGGGGGCGAGGGAGTCTTCTAGGGTGAGAATATCTTGTAGGGTAAATTCTTCCTGTTGGGCGAGGATGAGGGCAGCGTTGAGGGAATGGGCGGTGTTTTGATAACTTTTTCCGGTGAAGTGGAAAATGTTAGTGGGAAGTTGCAGTTCTCGGACTAAGTTCACTTTATTGGCCTCGGCACTTTGGAGGGTGCGATGGGCAAAGAAGGGAGCGATCGCGCTAATCTCAATCTCCCCGTGAGGCATATACCCCGAAGGATTCTCCACCAGTAACAACGGCACATCCGGTGGACTCTCATCCGGACTAGGTAAAGCGTCCTGTAAATCCAGGCCAAACTTCGCACTAGGTAAAGTCGTCACATTCAACTCCCACCCCGCAAATAATACCGGAAGCGGCAACAAATGCAACTCCAAATGGGGAATTAAAATTAAATGCCGACACCCCTCCGGCAACTGCTCAACAATGGTCTCAACTTGCAAAATCTCCCCTAACTCCTGCAAATAGGACTCCAATTGAGTTTGCCATTGCTTCTCATCGGGAGTCGCCACCTTTTGCCGTTTTCGTTCATAACTCCGTTGCCATTTTTCAAACCAGAGGGTAAATTTTTCTAAGGCGCGATGGCGTTCCGGTAAAACCGTCACAGGTTGCTGATCCCGTAAAATAAACGTCGTTAAAGCCGCCGGACTCAAATGCCAATACACCAGACAAGTCTCCTCATCCAACAAACGCTGCATCTGTAGGGCCGTCGGAGAAGGGGGAACATTTTCCACCGTTTCCTGTAACTGCCAATGAATAGATAAATTCTTCTCCTCCTCCGCAAACTGTAACCCCTGAAGCTGCTGTTTGCGGTCCGACGCTTGGGCCAACTGATCCACCCGTAACTGTCGCAGGCCAATAAACTTGCGTTCCAACCGCAACTTTTGCCGAGAAGACTCTGTACCCAGCACCAATTGCTTGAGAATAATCAGGGCAATATTAATATAATTCTTGGCATTAATATAATTCCCCAAATCGTGATGGGCCGTAATTAACTCCTGCATCACCTCCAAATAGGACTCCTGCAACTTGGGATCATCCTGCCAAGCATCCAACGCCTTTTGATAGGCTGCGATCGCTTTCTCCAGATAAGGCCGGGCATCCCCCTGGCGTAACCCCTCCCGATAATGGGCCATACCCTGATAATGATGCAACGTCCCCGCCGCCAAGGGATAATCGGGATGATCCGCCGCCAACCGACTCAACCCCTCTTGCCAATTTTGTAACGCCGCCTCATACCCCAAAGGGGCTGGGGCCTGAAAAATCGTCCAACCGCGATTCCCCCAGGCTTGCCAGAAATTGGGGTCAATCTCCACCGCCTTATTAAACTGATCCAAAGCATCATTGTAACGCCCCAAATAGCGCAATGTGACCCCTTGCCCGTTATAGGCGTGGGGGTAATCGGGTTTCAGGGTTAACGCCTCTTGATAGTCCTTTAAAGCGTCTCCATAGCGTCCCAACGCCATAAAGGTATTGCCCCGACTGTAATGGGCTTCGGGGAAATTGGGGTGTAAGAGAATCGCCTGGCTATAGTCCGCCACCGCCGCCTCATAGCGGCCCAACTCCCGTAACACATTGCCTCGGTTGTGGTAGGCATCGGCCAAATTCGGGTCAATGGACAACGCCGCCGCCAAATCCCGTAACGCCGCCTCATAATCCCCTAGGGCTGCCTGTACCATGCCACGACTATTGTAAACGGGGGCAAAGTCACTTTTGAGGGCAATGCCCTGATTTAAGTCTTCTAGGGCTTCCTTGTAGCGTTCCTGATAATAATAAGCCATGCCCCGGCCTTGATAGGCCGCCGCCAAATCCCCTTGTTTCTCCAAGGCTTGGCTAAAGTCGGCTAACGCCTGATCATACTGTTGTAATTCCAGATAGACATTACCCCGATTAAAAGCCGCTTGGGGGGAGTCGGGTTGTAATTGTAAGGCTTGGTTTAAATGGGCGATCGCGCGATCGTATTGCCCCAAATAAAAATACGCCGCCCCACACCCATTCTGGGCATCAAAAAACTCATCCTGTCGTTCCAACGCCGCCTCCCAAAGGGACACCGCCCCCTGAAACTCACCCGCTTGATACGCCAGGGCCCCCTGCTGAAACAACTCCATGGGGTCCTCAGAACTCACCGCCGACACTTCCACCGGAGTCGTCGTCTGACGATACTTTTCCCCCTCTTGGCGACCCAATTCCAACATCCGTTCGCCAATTTGCTTGGCCACATCCCCCAACTCGCCACAATTCATATTGCCCAACCGAATCATACGCTGGGCCTGTTCGCTTTCTAACTCCGACGGAGACTGTCGCAGCAACTGCCGTCCATAACGCTGTAACCACGCCACAAACCAAGGGTCATAGCGTCGAATCCCCAAGCGTTCTAAAATTTGAGTTTGTTGCCATCCCCTGGCCACTCCATCAAGGAGTTGATAAAACAGCGACTCATACGCCTCATAGGTGAGGGGTTGAATTTCACTGGGATCAGGAATAGGGGGATCAGAACTGATTAAATCGGAAAAGAGGTCTTGGACCCACCGAAATGGCATTTGAAACCTTCCGTTGCTAGCGTGAGACTTTTGCCATTATCTATCATATTCTTCATCTGTGGGAGTGGATAGTTGATAGGGAAGATGGGGGAGATGGGGGAGATGGAGGAGATGGAGGAGATGG
>NZ_JAQMSD010000167.1 GCF_028330525.1 Spirulina sp. CS-785/01 | reverse complement strand
GCTCTTAGCCTTGGGTTTTAACCCAAGGTCTCTTGGTTAGCCTGACTTCTGGTTAATCTCTCAACCCGTTTTTAACGAGTTTAAGCTCTTAGCCTTGGGTTTTAACCCAAGGTCTCTTGGTTAGCCTGACTTCTGGTTAATCTCTCAACCCGTTTTTAACGAGTTTAAGCTCTTAGCCTTGGGTTTTAACCCAAGGTCTGTTAAAGGCGCATCTTTAATTACTCCCGCCATTATTATTGCTAAAGAGGGGACGAACTAACAGATAAGTTCCCCCAAACACCGTCAACACAACAAACACCAGCGTAACGACCACTAACCAGCCATTAGCATCCCCCATACGCTCTTGCAAACTGGGGCGACGTTCCGGTTTTTCCTCCACTTCCATCACCAAAGAAGACTCAAAATCATCTTCAAAGTTACTCAACGCCAAAGATGGCTCTGGAGACTCCTGAATCTCCGTTTCCTGATGTTTTGGAGGTTCTGAAGTAATCACATTCCCTTCCCCATCGTAACTCGCAGTCACTTGTTGTAACGTTTCCACTGACTGGCTAATTTTGGCCAACTCCTCCCGCATCAGTGTATTTTGTTCCATCAAATGCTGATTTTTCCTTTGCAAGTGACTCATTTCTTCTTTCGTCACCTGTAACTCTTGGGCCAATTGCCGATACACCGTAATCGGGACAGACGGACGATAACCTTGAGCGTCCAAGGCTGCTGGATCAGGAGAGGATTGGGATTGGGAAGATTGAGGTTTAAACATTCTTGCCTAAAAGAAAGCTAATGGATTGCGCGGAGTACGTCAAAAGCAGCAATGAATGAAAGAATTAGCGATTTTCGTTCCACTCTCTGAGAGGAAGGCGATCGCTTCACCTGAGCAAGCAAGGCATTTAGGGGAATAAGGGGAAAAAATGACCAACGGGACCTGTGCCTTGGCCAATGGCTAGGGCATGGTGTAAGGCCGCGGTTACATAGTCTTTCCCGTCCCCCAGGGCCGTTAGGGGGTCTTTTCCTAGGGCTAAATTGGCCGCAATAGCTGCCGAGAGGGTACAACCTGTTCCGTGAGTATGGGGGGTTTGCACTGTCTCGGTTTCTAATACGGTGTAGGTGTCCCCTGCAAAAACCACATCTACCCCTTGTAACGGGCCGGTCATCCCTCCTCCTTTCACCATGACATACTGAGGCCCCAAATCATAAATTTTCGCCGCCGCCTCTTTCATGGAGTCGAGGGAGTCAATCTCTACCCCACTGAGCATCTGGGCTTCATAACGATTAGGGGTTAACACTAGGGCTTGGGGGATTAAAGCCCCTTTGAGGGTCGCAATGGCCGGATCATCAATCAACTGGGCCCCGGTTCGAGACACCATCACCGGATCAACCACCAACCCCGACATTTCCCAATGCTCGACTTGTTGGGCGACGGCTTCTATAATCGGTGCATTGAGTAGCATTCCGGTTTTTGCGGCATCTACCCCAATATCCTTGACAACTTCACCAATTTGTGCTGCGACCGCTTCTGGGGTGAGGGCATCCACCCGGGCCACCCCTGTGGTATTTTGGGCGGTCACACAGGTAATTGCACTCATGCCATGGACCCGATGGAATGAGAAGGTGCGGAGATCAGCCTGAATTCCAGCCCCTCCTCCACTATCAGACCCGGCGATGGTTAACGCGGTGGGAATTTGACGCATACTCCTCCTAAAAGCCCCTCTCTACCGTCGTGGGAAACGACGACGCTGCAAAAATTCGGGAATATCTAAGCCATTTTCCCCTTTGAGTCGGGGATCGGCTGTGGGGGGTGGGGAGGCCGCAGGGCGTTGTTGTTGGGGCGTATTAGCTGGATTATTTTGAGGCCGATTGGGATTCGGTCGTTGTTGGGGAGTTACCCCTTGGCGAGAAGTCCCAGAGGACGGCTTAGTGGTTTCTCCAGTAAACCCAGTGGCAATGACGGTAATTCGCAACTCACCCTGTAAATTCTCATCAATCACTGCCCCAAAAATAATATTTGCATTGGGGTCCACCACTTCATAAATGGTTTCGGCAGCAGTATTCACCTCATGGAGGGTTAAATCGGACCCCCCGGTAATATTGAAGACAACCCCCTTCGCCCCTTCAATGGAGGACTCTAATAAGGGTGAAGAAATGGCCATCACTGCCGCTTCTCTAGCGCGAGACTTACCGGACCCTGTACCAATGCCCATTAAGGCACTCCCTGCATCGGCCATCACTGCCCGCACGTCGGCAAAGTCCACGTTGACTAGACCAGGGATAATAATAATATCGGAAATCCCCTGCACACCTTGACGCAGGATATCATCGGCCACCATAAAGGCTTGTTGTACCGGAGTTTCCGGAGAAATGACCGATAATAACTTATTATTGGGGATAACAATTAGGGTATCGACTCGACCCTGTAAAGCAGCGATGCCTTCTTCAGCTTGGGTGGTTCGGCGACGGCCTTCAAAGGTAAAGGGACGAGTGACAATGCCCACGGTTAAGCAGCCCATTTCCTTGGCCACTTCAGCCACAATGGGAGAGGCCCCTGTTCCCGTGCCGCCGCCCATGCCAGAGGTAATAAAGACTAAATCCGTGCCTTCTAAGGCATTGGCAATTTCATCACGGGATTCTTCCGCCGCCTTTTGGCCGATGGAGGGGTTGCCCCCGGCCCCTAGGCCACGGGTTAATTTTTGTCCAATCTGTAAACGTTTGGGGGCAGAGGTGAGTTCTAAGGCTTGGGAATCGGTATTAATCGCCCAAAACTCGACCCCAGTAATGCCACTGCTGATCATGCGATTCACCGCATTACAGCCCCCACCACCAACGCCAATGACTTTAATCTTAGCGGCGTTGCTCGGCATGATATTATCCACTCGTTCCTCCTCTTGGGGAGGTTGATATTGAGGTTGGTATTGGGGGGGAGGGTAGTTTCCTCCTTGATAATCACCACCTTGGGGAAGTGGGATCCCCGGATTGTTAAAGGGTATGTTATTAGCCACAGTCACGGGAATTGAGTAGTTGGTCTTGTATTAGCTATAGTAAGCCCTACTGTACTTATTTGCTGACATTTTAATTAGAAGTTATCATGCTATCACTTTTTTTTGGAGTCAACCGATCTGCCATTGGATTCCCCCTCTGACATGAACCATGCTAGGAAAAAACTTGAGCTTATCCTTGAGCTTATCTGAGTTGAATTGCGGGGGAGGAAGGGTTGGTTAAATCAATATAGTCGATTTGACTATAGTTAATTTGACTGGTTTGCACATGGGTGGGTAAACCCCGCATTTGGGCTAAAACGCGCAATTGTTCTCGAAACCGTTGGTCTTCATAGGGGCCGAAGTGAACTTCGCCCAGTTGAGTTTGTAAAATCAAGTTATCGGGCGATCGCAAGTCAATATCAAAAATTTTCACCGTTGACTCCGCCACCGCTTCGTAAAGGGGCGGCCAATTCGCTGCAAAGCCTTCACTAAACCCAATCACAATCAAGTCCGGCAGTTGAGGGGTCATTTCGAGACGAGTATAACCTTCCTTAGACATCCAAACCCCTTGGGCATCAATTAAGCCCATTTCCCCGGTCTTCTCTGGGTTATCTTGGGGGGGGAGTACAATGGCCACCGGATGATGTTCGGCCACCTTAACCGTTAAACTCGGTGGCAGTAAGTTGCGCGTCACATCCACCTCAACCACCGAGGCCGTCGCATCCAACTGCTCCCTTAACCGGGCTTCCAGTTGGTCTCCCAGATGTTGCGGCTCGATCTCTAAAATCGGTTTAGGATACTCAATGGGCAACAACTGATGTAGTGTCTTCTCCGAAAGCCAATCATTGCCCTGAATTTTCACCTGTTCCGGTTGTTGAATCACCCAACCGGGGAGTTTCACCACCCAAACCACCGCCCCCGTCATACTGCCAATCAGCAGTAACCGCCACACCGCTTGTAAAAATCGGACTTGACGGCGGCGTTTTAATTGTTGCCGACGACTTCTCAGGTCGTTCGCTTTGACAGATGCGATGCTGGTCATTAATTCCCGGTGCTGTTTTGCACGCGACGTATTGTTTGATATCCTCCCTCACGGGACGCGAGGGCCTTCTCGCACAAGAAGATAAAGCCAAAGAAAGGGTTACAAAAATCATAGCCCAACTCTGGAGAAAGCGAGAGGAAAAAACCGTCTATCATGGGAAGTCAACGGCTCTCCGTTACTATATAACGGTGTCATGCTGGTCTCAACCAGCAAGCCCTTACCCCATCCGTACTGTTAACTTTCCTTAAATTGGCGGTAGTCCTTTGACCCAAGGTGGGATAAGACAAAGAAAGAGGAAAATTCCTGCCCAGAAAGCTCAGAGATGCTCAGAAATTCACAGAATTTTCACAGTTTTCTGCTCCTGACGGGTTGAGCTTGAGGAGCAACTCCCGTGGGCTTTCACAGATTTTCCAGCTTGAAAGTGTAATCTACACGACAGTGTGCTGAAGTCAAGGTGACAGACCACCCTCTAATTTTAAAGTTGAGTTCCTCTCATCAGACAACATCATGAAACTGCATCTACTACAATTCTTTAAGGCTTGTAACCCGAGCCGAACCTTAAACCTGAGTCACCCCGAAGACCGTCCCTACTATATTGACTTTTCCGACGTGCGAGGGGGAAAAGTGGTCGAAGCCCTAGAGCGCACTATCACACGCCTCTCCCCCGACGAGCCGACCTGTCAACTGTTTAGCGGTCACATTGGTTGTGGGAAGTCCACCGAGTTATTCCGACTGAAAGCGCATTTAGAAGCGGAAGGCTTTCATGTGGTCTATTTTGAATCCAGTCGCGCCCTAGATATGGCCGACGTGAACATTAGTGATATCTTACTGGCGATCGCCGGAGTTGTCAGTGACCATCTTGAACAAGAAGGCATCCCCATCAAACCCAGTTACTTCAATAACCTCTTTGAAGAAGTTAAAAACATCTTACAAACCCCCATTGACCTAGAAGCGCAAGCGGAAGTCTCCCTCGGCATTGCCCGCATTGTCGCCAAAACCAAAGAAAACCCCAAACTGCGAGAACAACTGAAACAGTCCCTCGAACCCCGCACCGAAAGCATCCTCCGCGCCATCAACAATGATATTTTGCAACGGGCCAACCAAGAACTGCAAAAACGGGGCAAACAAGGCTTAGTCGTCATCGTCGATAACCTAGACCGCATCGCCCCCCGGCCCGCCACTCCCAGTCGTTCCCTCCCCGAATACCTCTTTATTGACCGGGGGTCCCTCCTGCGGCGACTGGACTGTCATATGGTTTATACCATCCCCCTCGCCCTGATCTTCTCCAACGAATATCAAGCCCTCAAAAACCACCTCGGCGGCGGGGTTGCCCCCACTATCCTCCCCATGGTCCCCGTACAAACCCGCACCGGAGAAGAACATACCCAAGGACTCAACTTACTCCGTCAGTTAGTCTTAGCCCGGGCCTTTCCCCAAGTGGACCCCCAAACCCGACTGACCTTAATTGAGCAAATTTTCGATAGTCAAGCCACCCTAGACCGTCTCTGTCGCATTAGCGGCGGCCACGTCCGCAACTTATTAGGACTGTTATACACCTGTCTCCGCCATCAAGACCCCCCCATCTCCCGTGACTGTCTCGAAAGTGCTATCAAAAATTACCGGGATGATATTCTCTTAGCCCTAGAGGAACACGAATGGCAACTCATCGCCCAAGTCGTACAACAACAAAGCGTCAGTGGGGAACAGGACTATCAACTGTTACTCCGGAGTATGTTTGTCTTTGAGTATCGAGATGAACAAGGCCGTTGGTTTGGTGTCAACCCCGCTTTACAAGAAACCCCCCAATACCCCAATATAAAACCTTAGTCTTGGCCTCTTTAGAGGAAAAAGAGTGTGACTTAAAAATAAGCTTTCCCCAATCTCCCAATATAAAACCTTAGTCTTGGCCTCAGAAGCGGTTTAATTAGGGCTTGCTGAATAACGCTAAAATTCTCGCCTAATCAGGGCCCGTGAGGATTTTGAAAAGCAAAAAAGGTCAAATTTGCCACTCAATTGGGGAAAAATCTCGGAAAAAAGGCCCATTCTTAAATTTCACTATTCCCAGTTCCCTGCTCCCTTGCCCTGTTCGCGTTAGCGTCCCGTCAGGGGTAGCGAAGCCGTTCGCGGAGCGTCTCCGTGCTTGAGAAAGGGCTGTTCCCTTGCCTGACAAGCAAATGAACATTCAGCAAGCCCTAATTAAGCCTCAGAAAGGGTTTAATGAAAGAGAAGGCGTTTTCTTCTTTGTTGTTACACTTTACGTCCAAACTCCATGACAGTTGTTGCCCTCGGTAGTATCAATATGGACCTCGTGGTCAAAACCCCTCGTCTTCCTGATGCGGGAGAAACTCTGATCGGTCATGAGTTCTTTTCTGCGTTTGGGGGAAAAGGGGCAAACCAAGCCGTGGCAGTGGCCAAACTCGGTGTCCCGGTGTACTTTGTCGGCCAAGTGGGAGGGGATGACTTCGGGCAAACCCTGTTACTTGCTTTAAAAGCATCTGGTGTGAAAACCGACAGTGTACGAGTGAACCCAGATATCCATTCGGGGGTGGCCTCCATTGTCATTAGCGAAACCGGAGATAATACCATTGCCTGTGCTGCTGGGGCCAATGGTGCGGTAGGGGAGTTAGAAGTGGAGGCATTTGGGCAACGACTGCAAGAGGCCAACGTGGCCTTATTAGAATTAGGCATTCCGGGGGAAGCGGTGGCAGCCGCCGCCCGAAAAGCTAAACAACAGGGGGTTTTGACCATTTTAGACCCTGCCCCTGTGCCGGAGTCTCTGCCCCCTGATTTATTATCCTCGGTTGATATCATTACTCCCAACGAGTTAGAAGCGAGTCAGTTAGTGGGGTTTTCAGTTTGCGATCGCACCCTCCCCCCAGAAAAAAATCGCCAAACCCTAGAACAAGCCGCCCAACACCTCCAACAACGAGGCGTAAAAACCGTCATCATCACCCTAGGCGACCAAGGAGTCTTTTGTGCCACCCCAAACGAGCAGTTTTGGGAAGCCCCCCTCCCAGTTCAAGTGGTGGATACCGTCGCCGCCGGAGATGCCTTTAATGGGGCTTTAGCCACCGCCCTCGTCGCCAGGAAGCCCTACCGAGAAGCCGTTCACTGGGGAAATATTGCGGGTGCAATTGCCGTTACCAAAACCGGGGCCCAGTCCTCTCTCCCAGACCAGTCCACCTTCTTCTCTCGTCTAGAGGCGTTTCCCCTTTCTTCTCAACCTTAAAATTTCTCACGCAGATGGAGGAGTTGATAGTTGATAGTTGATAGTTGATAGTTGATAGGGGATGGGGAAGAT
>NZ_JAQMSD010000166.1 GCF_028330525.1 Spirulina sp. CS-785/01 | reverse complement strand
GAGTTGCAGGCTGAGGGCTGCATTAGCTCCCCCTCGCCCAAGGTGGGAGTTGCAGGCTGAGGGCTGCATTAGCTCCCCCTCGCCCAAGGTGGGAGTTGCAGGCTGAGGGCTGCATTAGCTCCCCCTCGCCCAAGGTGGGAGAGGGGGCTGGGGGGTGAGGGCTGCATTGGAGCAGAAGTCTGGAAACTTGGGCGCACAGCAGTTTCCAAGAGTGGGGAGATTGTTGTTAAGGAAGGACAAAATCTAGTCCATCGGTTATTAATGCGGGGTGTATCTGGGCAGGGGTTTGCATCTTATGGTTGGAGTGATCAAAACGGATATAGGGGAGAGTTAGTTATTGTGCCGTCTAAGCCATCTAAAACCAAGCACGTCTTTGTCTTTTTGGAAATCTTTTCCCAAGAGGGGGGAATTCAATCCTACGTGAAAAACGTCTTAGAGGCGTATTGCCGCCTTAATGAGGCCGCCGACTCTCCCCCCTATCGGGCGGAAGTGTTTTTATTACGCGATGCCCCCATGGAGAATAATCCCTATGAACGAGATTTTCTCAAATTTCGCTATTTTCGTTCCCCTTCAGCTTGGTTAGGCCGTATTAAGTTAACGGTAGCCCTCTTGCAAACCCTGCTCCAAGATCGCCCTCAGTTGGTGATTTGTGGTCATATTAAATTAGCGGTATTAATCCAAACCTTATGTTTGCCCCTTGGTATTCCCTACACGGTATCCACCCACGGTAAAGAGGTGTGGTATCCCTTGCCAGGGTATGATCAGGCCGCTTTACAAAAGGCACGGTTAATTTGGACTGTAAGTCGGTATAGCCGCGATCGCCTGTGTGAATCCAATCACGTCTCCCCTGATAAAATGCGCTTGTTGCCCTGTGTGGTGGATGGCCAAACCTTTACCCCAGCCCCAAAACCCGCCTATCTCCAAGAACGATATCAATTAGGCGATGCTAAAGTATTAATGACGGTAGCCCGGTTATGGTCTGGCGATCCCTACAAAGGCGTAGATGTGACCATTCGCGCTTTACCCCAGATTGTGGCCGTGTTTCCCCATGTAAAATATTTGGTGATTGGACGAGGGGATGATAAACCCCGGTTAGAGCAGTTGGCAAAGGATTTGGGGATGCGCGATCGCGTGATTTTTGCCGGATTTGTCCCCGACGAAGAACTCCCAGATCATTATCGCGTCTCAGATGCCTATATTATGCCCTCTCAGGAAGGATTCGGCATTGTGTACCTCGAAGCCATGGCCACCGGAATCCCCGTCCTCTCCGGCGATTCTGACGGCTCTGCGGACCCCCTACAAGATGGCCGCATGGGGTGGCAAGTCCCCTATCGGGATGTGGAGGCAGTCGCCCAAAATTGTATCGAATTATTAAAAGGGATTGACAAAGGGTACAAAAAATGCTCACCCCATTGGTTAAGACAAGAAACCCTCGCCAAATTTAGTAAAGACGCTTTAGCCAAGCGGTTAGGCGGGTTATTAGAAGAAGCCGTCTCAAAATAGAGAGAGATTTCCCCACCGACAAAACCGAGAAGGAAGCCAACATCTAGTTACGATAGAGAATAGAGATTACTGTTGGCTTCTAGAGGAGGAGAGATGAATTCTAATTTTTCCCGTTTAGCTCAAATTAACCTATCGGGGATTGGCTGTTGGTTAACTGTGCTACTGGTGTTTATGTTACTGAGTGCAGCCGGACTCGGTTGGTTAGTAAATGGGATCGTCGTAGCTTTTCTATTACTCCTCCTCACCCCCTTCATCGCCATTTTAGTATTGCGTTGGTGGGTTAGTCGGAATGTCGTTGAAGATCAATGTCCCGTATGTAACTATACCTTCACAGGCTTTAATAACGTTGAAGTCCGTTGTCCCAGTTGCGGTGAACCCTTAACCGCAGAAGACGGTCATTTTAAGCGACAAACCCCACCAGGGACCATTGATGTCGATGCAGAAACCATTGAAGTGGATGTGAAACAGTTGGAAGATTGAATCTTGGGAGCGTCGGGAGCGTCGGGAGTGTCGGGAGTGTCGGGAGTGTCGGGAGATAGGGAAGATGGGGGAGATAGGGAAGATAGGGGAGATGGGGGAAACTCAGAACCAAGAACAACTATCAACTCTCAACTATCAACTATCAACTCCCCTCCAAAATCATCCCCTAAAACCGATAGGATATAAATGGCGGCTTCTGCCGTTCACTGGCTGAATTGACTTGAAACCTTATAATTAACCCATTATGGATTTAGTCACGCTACAAAATACATTAGATAATGGCGCGTTTGCCATCTTATTTCTGGCCATGTTGGTCTATTGGGGGGGGATGGCCTTCCCCAAAATCCCCTACCTGCAAGCCATTGGTACAACCAGTATGGCCATTGCCAACCTCGCCATAGCCGCCCTTTTAGGGGCCCGATGGCTCGAAGCGGGGTATTTTCCCCTCAGTAACCTCTACGAGTCCCTATTTTTCCTCACTTGGGGGATCACCGCCATTCACTTTATCGCCGAACAACGCACCGGATCACGCTTAGTCGGCATCTTTACCGCCCCTCTGGCCATGGGGATTACCGCCTTTGCGGCCTTATCCCTCCCCCCTGAAATGCGGGAATCTGCTCCCCTCGTTCCGGCCCTAAAATCCAACTGGTTAATGATGCACGTCAGTGTAATGATGCTCAGTTATGCCACCTTAATGGTTGGGTCCTTACTAGCGATCGCATTTCTCCTAGTCACACGAGGCAAAAACATCCAACTCCAAGGCAGTTCCCTCGGCAACGGTGGCTATCGACTCAAAACCCCCACACCACCCGACTCTACCCCAAGCAACTCCCCCCTCTCCTCCGTGAACGCCTCCTCCACCACCGCAACCGCCGTCCTGACTCCCCCCCAAACCACCCCCACCCTCTCCCCCCAACGGCTCACCGTCGCCGAAACCCTCGATAATATTAGTTATCGCATTATTGGTTTAGGCTTTCCCCTCCTTACCATTGGCATTATTGCCGGGGCCGTCTGGGCCAATGAAGCCTGGGGATCATACTGGAGTTGGGACCCCAAAGAAACCTGGGCCCTGATCACTTGGCTAGTATTTGCCGCCTATCTCCATGCCCGCATTACTCGCGGTTGGCAAGGCCGCAAACCCGCCATTTTAGCAGCGACCGGATTCGTAGTAGTCTGGATTTGCTATCTCGGTGTGAATTTATTAGGGAAAGGGTTACACTCCTATGGGTGGTTCTTTTAAGACGTTTTCGCCTGAAAACCAGCACCCATGCAAGTTTGAGCTAAGTGGCCACTGTTCGAGGTCTTGACAAGTGGCCAAACTTTCCTCACCTATTAACACAGACACTCAATCGCACACCAGCGAGAACAATGATTAGCTAGATGGGGTGAAACAGCCGTGGAAAATAAATTTGAGCCACTCGAAGGCGGTGAAGTTCTGTTTGTCGAACACTCGGCACAGGTTCTGATCGGACACAATACCTTTAGGGTGAGTGAAATTGCAGAAGCCCTGAAACAGTATGCCCAAGGCCCAGGACAACCAACTCAAACCCTAGACACTTGGTTAAGTCCAGAAGGACTGTCTTGTGAAGTGTTACGCTTTGGGGCCCAAGGTTGGCAACAGGGAAAAGTCCGTATCAGTGTGGAGTTTTGCCCCAGTGAAACTCGTCCTCAACCCCATGCTGAACCCACCCCAACTGCCCCTCCCGTAACGCCACCGCCCCCGGCCCCCCCCTCTGATACTGGGGTTAAACCCGAAACCCCCGCCCCCCCTCCAGAACAGACAGAGGAGGCGTTGGAGTCAGTTGAAGAACCGGAAATGGCTGCCTGGGAAACCGAGGCATTAGACACCGAGGAGTCAGAGTCGTTAGCGGACTGGGAAACCCCTGAAGCTGCCGAGAAGGAAGACTTCCAACTTAGTGATGAGGAAGTCGCCCCAGAGGATACGGATATTTTTACAGAGACGACGGATGAAGTCTCGATGACTCCAGAAGCTGAGGCTGAAGATGAGTCCTTTGTTGAAGATGAATCTCTGGTGGAAGATATTTTTGCGGATGCCCCCACTGAGTCTCCCCTAGGCGGTGATGAGGGAGAGGCGTTTGCAGAAGATGAAATGTTTACGGAGTCGGAGACGGAGGAGGCCGAGGATGATATTTTTGCTGGGTCCGATATTGCGGAGGTTGGAGAGGATATTTTTGGCGAGTCAGACACAGAGGAAGCCGCCGGAGAAGATATTTTTGCTGACTCAGAAACCGAAGAAGCCGCCGGAGAAGATATCTTTGGCGAGTCAGACACAGAAGAAGCCACAGGAGAAGATATCTTTGGCGAGTCAGACACAGAGGAAGCCACAGGAGAGGATATTTTTGGCGAGTCAGACACAGAGGAAGCCACAGGAGAGGATATCTTTGGCGAGTCAGACACAGAGGAAGCCGCCGGAGAGGATATCTTTGCTGACTCAGATCTAGAGGAAGTAGAGGAAGACGAAGATATCTTTGCTGACTCAGATCTAGAGGAAGTAGAGGAAGACGAAGATATCTTTGCTGACTCAGATCTAGAGGAAGTAGAGGAAGACGAAGAAGATATTTTTGGCGAGTCAGAAACCGAAGAAGCCACAGGAGAGGATATCTTTGCTGACTCAGATCTAGAGGAAGTAGAAGACGAAGAAGATATTTTTGGCGAGTCAGAAACCGAAGAAGCCACAGGAGAGGATATCTTTGGCGAGTCAGAGACGGAGGACATGGATAGTGATTTAGTAGATGACATTTTCTCCGAGACTCCTACCGAAGTTGTCGATGAAGAAGAAGAAGCCCCAGACGATATCTTCGCAGTTGAGGCAGAAAAAACCCCCCCAGAAGAAGATATCTTTGGCACGTCTGAGGATGATATTGAAGAATTTGATACCGGGGAAGATGAAGAAGAAGACATGGATATCTTCTCCGCCAACAGTAACGTAGAAGAAGAAGAACTTAGTGTGTCAGAAGATATTTTTGGGGAAGCCCCCGATGAAGAATTAGATTTTGGAGACTCTCTAGACGAAGAAGAAGATTTTGAGGCCGCCATGGCCGCAGAGGATGATAGCGATGAGGATTTAGAGTTTGGCGATGAGGAAGACGCGAGTGGAGATGATCTCTTTCAAAGTATTGATGAAGATTTAGGTTGGGATGAGGAGGATGAGAACGATTTTGTCATTGAAGATACGTTCTCCGATCAGTCTAAGAAGTCTAAGCAGAAAAATAATGATAATGATGATGATTCAGTCTTTGCCGATATTTGGCAAGATATTGACGAATTTAGTTAAGGGGGATGGTGGCTCAAGATTGGACGTTTCTCCATGATCGCTTGCACCAACTTCTCCGTCGTCGGCCTCTCCTCCCTCCCCAAGCGACTCTTTTAGTGGCGGTTTCGGGGGGGCAAGATTCCCTGTGTTTACTCAAGTTACTGAGGGATTTACAAGAGAAGTGGGGTTGGGGGTTGGCGGTGGCCCATTGTGATCATGGTTGGACAACGGATGCAGGGATTGCGGATCATGTGCGGCAGGTTTGTGAGGGGTGGGGGTTGCCGTTTTATCTACGAGAGGCGGAGAATTTGCCGGAAACGGAGGCCGCGGCCCGGGCATGGCGGTATGAACAGTTAGCCGGGATTGCAGCCCAACAGGGGCAAAATTACCTTGTTACAGGACATACTCAGAGCGATCGCGCAGAAACCCTCCTCTATAATCTCATTCGAGGGGCCGGGGCCGACGGCCTGCAAGCCCTCACCTGGCAACGCCCCCTCAACCCCCAATTACAACTGGTGCGCCCTCTCCTCACCACCTCCCGCAGCGAAACCGGGACATTTTGCCAAACCTTCTCTCTCCAGGTGTGGGAAGATGCGGCCAACGAGAATCTCCACTATGCCCGCAACCATCTCCGTCAGCGAGTCATCCCCTACTTAAAAGAACAATTTAACCCCCAAGTCGAGCGCAATTTAGCCCACACTGCCGAGTTATTACAAGCCGAAGTCGCTTGGCTAGAAAACCAAGCCCAAACCCTCCTCCAGCAAGCCCAAACCACCCCCACTCAACTTCACCTCTCTCCCCTACAGGCCGCCCCCCTTGCCCTCCAACGCCGGGCCATCCGCTTATTTCTCAGCCAACACCTCCCCAACCAACCCACATTTGAGCAAATTGAAGCCGTCTGTCATCTCCTAGAGTCTCCCAACCGCAGTCAAACTTCTACTTTCCCAGGGGGAATTGTCGTGAGAGTGCAAAAACCCTATTTAATCATCCCCACCGCCCACAGTAAACAATAATCAGTGAGATCAGCCTTTGTATTCTTTCTTGCAAAGGCTTCTTTCCAGAATAGACCCCACATTCAGGGCATTCTTGGGAAGTGCCATCTTTATTTCCCTTGGCAAAAGAGACATCTCTCTTCCAGCACACCCATGGCAGGACATAAACTATTGCTTAAAATAAGCCTGTAACACCTCAGCCACCATCGGCCCAGCGATAGACCCCCCGCCACCGCCAGAATGTTCCGCAAACGCCACCACCACAATTTCCGGGTCATCATAGGGGGCAAACCCGCCAAACCAAGCGTGCGCCTCTCCTGGAGGGGCCTCAGCCGTTCCACTTTTCCCCGCAGACGGCGGCAGTCCCTTGCCATTCAACGCTTGTCCGGTCCCACTAGTGACAACTGCCCGGAGTCCCTTCCGCAAGATATCCAAAGTGGACGGTTGCAGGTTGAGAGACTCCCGCGCCTCCTTCTTCGCTTCCTCCGTCTTTAATAAATGGGGTTGCACTCGATACCCCCCATTCGCAGGCACAGCAAACATCACCGCCACCTGCAACGGAGTCGCTAGAGTAAACCCTTGGCCAATGGACATATTCACCGTATCCCCCGCCGTCCATTCCCAGTCAAACCGTTCCAGCTTCCATTCATTATCCGCAATCAGACCAGGCATTTCCGACTTGAGTTCAATCCCCGTTTTCGTCCCAAACCCGTACCGTCGGGCCCAGTCAATCAACACTTCACCGCCAACCCCTTTGCCAATTTGTCCGTGAAAGGTATTACTACTCCAAGCCATCGCCCGCACATAGCCCATCGGTCCAAACCCTGCCCGGTTCCATTCCCCAAAGGCCGTCCCCCCAACACGCAAATACGCCATCGTCGGCAAAATCGTATCCGGCGGAAATTTACCCGACTCCATCCCAGCAGTGGCCGTCACCACTTTAAACGTAGAAGCCGGAGGAAACCCGCGTAAAGAACGGTTCACAAAAGGATTGCCCTCCCCTTGTAGCTCTTTCCAAGTATCTTCAGTAATGCGAGAAGAAAAAATATTGGGGTCAAAGGTAGGATAACTAGCCATAGCCAACACTTCCCCATTATTGGGATCAATAGCCACAACCGCCCCTTTCCTTCTCCCTAGGGCTTTTTCCGCCGCCTTTTGTAACTCCAAATCAATAGTTAAAGTAATATCTTGCCCGGCCTTAGCTTGTTTTTGGCCGAGAATCGTCACCACTTTCCCAGCCCCATCCACTTCAACCTGTTGTCCTCCCCATTCACCGCGTAAGAGGGTTTCAAACCCTTCCTCAACGCCCATTTTGCCGACAATATCCCCTAAGCGATATCCCGACTGACGGCGTTTATCCAGTTCTTCTGCGTCGAGTTCCCCGGTATAGCCCAAGACGTGGGACCCTGTGCCTTTATGGGGATAATTGCGGATATGCTCAATATCCACATCCACCCCTTTGAGTTGCGCACTATATTCTTGAATCGCCGTAATTTCCTCTGGGGATAAATCCCGGGCTACTCGGACACGGGTGGGGGAGTTATACCCCGCCGCTTCCACGGGTTCACGGATTTTCTGTTCGGAAAGATTTAAAATTTGGGAGAGTTTCTGGACAATCCGATCCCAATTTTCATATTTTTGGGCTAACGGCCAGATATAGGCAGAGTGAGAGAGGCGACTGCTGGCTAAGACTTTTCCTTTTCGGTCAAAAATTGTGCCGCGTACAGGTTGTTTGGGAATGAGGCGAATGCGATTATTTTCCGCTAATTCTTGATTGACCTCTCCCTCCACAAGTTGGAGATATGCCAAGCGAGAGCCAATTCCTCCCAGCAAAAACAGGCTGATAATCATCATGATGAAAACAGACTGATATTGTCGGCCAACACTTCTTTGGGTCTGTTTGCGCCCAACTTTCGAGGCTGGCTGAATCGTTGTTGGATGAACGGCTCGCATCATAGGTGGTAGAGTGTTGATTGTACTATTCTAGAAATCAACAACTTTGCAGTTGCTAGTTGTGAGAAAAACAGAAATCGAGAGTCTTGGCACAGCAGCGGTTGAGCATCAAGGGTTCGCTGGTTTCCATGGCTGGGAAACCATAAAGACAGTCCGTTTGGCGTTTTCATCAGTTGCAAGACAACAATTGATGACAATTGTTAATGACAATTGTACTTCTTGCCTACAAGAAACAGAGCAGAAATTCAGGAGAAAGCGAGGGAGACAAGCGGTTTATGCTGTTCCCCCCTTCGGAATCTGGGGTTCATCTGTTCCTTGCCTGAAGGCAGGCTTTGACCAACATTTAGATAAAATAGCAGATAAACTTCATTAAGCTACGAATGCTGATTTTACTTTATGACTCAAGCGACTGCACCTGAATCCGTAGCCCATTCCAGCAACTTTCCAGAATCTTCTCGGACGGTCGAACTGCGCCAATTGTACAAGGTTTTTCATGGAGAAACAGTTGTTAATGGGGTTAACTTGACTGTCGGTCAGGGAGAATTTTTTTGTATCCTCGGACCGTCAGGATGTGGGAAGACGACTATTTTACGTATGATAGCGGGTTTTGAAACCCCTTCGGGGGGAGAAGTTCGCATTCAAGGGCAACCGATGAACCGAGTTCCAGCTTATCGTCGCCCTGTGAATACAGTGTTTCAGGGATACGCCTTGTTTAATCATTTAACCGTGGCGGAGAATATTGCCTTTGGGTTACGGTTGAAGAAACTGCCTCGCGCTGAAATTCAACAGCGCGTCCAAGGGGCGTTGACGAGTGTTCGCATGGAAAAGTTCGCGCAACGGCGGCCAGCCCAGTTATCCGGGGGACAACAACAACGAGTCGCCTTAGCGAGGGCATTGGTAAACCGTCCGGCGGTGGTGTTATTGGATGAACCGTTGGGGGCTTTGGATTTAAAGTTACGGAAGGAGATGCAGGTGGAGTTATCCCGACTCCATCAGGAGTTGGGGACTACGTTTATGATGGTAACTCATGACCAAGAGGAAGCGTTATCTCTCTCCGATCGCATTGCCGTTATTCAGTCTGGTAATATCGAACAGGTGGGAACCCCCAGTGAGATTTATGAACAGCCAAAAACCGCGTTTGTGGCAGATTTTATTGGGGATACGAATTTATTTCGCGGGTCTATTGTCCAACACAATGCCCCAGGGATTAAAGTGGTCACAGAACAGGGGTTATCGGTGGTGAGTGAGTCCCTAGTGGATGAACCCCAAACCCCTCTGACGCTAAGTATTCGTCCCGAAAATATTGTTCTCACCCCCAACCCTCGTGAGAATTGTCCCAATTGTTATCCGGGTCAAGTGAAGCATATTATGTATTTGGGGACTCATATCCAAGCCGTTGTACAATTAAACGCCACGGGAGAGTTATTGCGCGTGAAACAACCGAACACCGAGGAGTCTCTGGCAACGGATACGACGGTGTATGTGAGTTGGACGGCGAAAGATTGTCTTGCCCTTGTTGATTAATAATTATTGTCTTATGCCAATACTTGGTGTGAATGCTCTTTTAGCTGAATTAGAAAGTCACTGTTCAACGACTGCTATTATTACTTTTCTCAATAGTGCCGATGAGCCGTTTATTGTCAACTTAGAGCGTCAGGGAGAACGGTTTAAATATGGGGATAATATGGGGGGAAAGGAGATTTTTATTGCTAAGTTGCTGAGTGGGTGTGAACCGAATGGGGCGATTGTTTTGCGTTCCTTTACGTCCGAAATCGACGAAACTAGCCAACTCCCGATTAAAGAACTCCGAGGTTATGTGTTACAACGGCAAGGGGAGGAGTTATTTTTTGAAAAAGTCCCCGCTAATACGATGTTTGCTTGTCAAAATACTGACGCACAAACGGGTGAACCTCTCCCCTTAGAACAAGCGGTTCGGTATTGTTAATTAATAATGGATAATGGATCATGGATAATGGATCGCCGTAAGGTGGGCAATGCCCACCCTAAATGATTCATATTTCACAAGATATAGCAAAAATAAATGATTTGTCATCAATCAAAAAGTAATAAAAAACTCTAAAACTCCTATCCCTGTTCCCTATTCCCTGTTCCCTGTTCCCTTTGCCAAACCAGTCAGTTTACAACTCTGATGAAAACGCTATATCTGGGGTAAATTAATCCGTTTTCAACGGGTTTAAGCTCTGAGCCTTGGGTTCAAAACTAAGGTTAATTATTGTTAATTATTGTCAACCGTAAAAAACTCTACCGCTGCTTGTAATTGTCGGGCTTGAGAAGCTAATGCCTCCGCCATTGTGGCTAATTCTTCCGAGGCTGAGGCGTTTTGTTGAACTACGGTTTCTAACTGTTGTACCGTTTGATTAATTTCCCTTGCTCCTTGACTTTGTTCCCCTGTGGCGGCACTAATGTTAATGACCAATTGGGCGGTTTTGCCGATATCTGGGACAATCTGTTCCATGAGACTTCCGGCATTTTCTGCAATAGCCACACTATCTGCTGAGACTCGTTGAATCTCTTGGGCGGCTTCTCCACTGCGTTCGGCTAATTTTCGGACTTCTGTGGCGACGACGGCAAAGCCTTTGCCCTGTTGCCCGCCTCTGACGGCTTCAATGCTGGCATTTAGGGCGAGAAGATGGGTATTGCGGGCAATTTCTTCAATGATGGCAATGCGTTGGGCAATATTTTGTAGGGCATTGACGGTTTGTTGAAAGGCTTCTCCCCCTCGTCGGGTATCGGTGGCGGCCTGTTTAGCTACTGTTTCGGTTTGTTTGGCGTTGTCGGCGATACGTTGAATGGTGGCGAGCATGGTTTCAAGGGAGGAGGAAATTTGTTCGGTGGAAAGGGCTTGTTGGTTGGCCCCTTGAGAGACTTGTTGGGCCGTGGCACTGAGTTGCTGACTGCCTCCGGCTACGTTCACTCCAATAGAACGGACGTTTTCAACGACTGTCCCTAGGCGAGATACCATGCTTTGCATAGCTTGGTTTAATCGCCCGATCTCGTCGTCATGGCCAATGGTAATCTTACCCCGGAGATCGCCTTGGGCTACTCGTTCGGCCAAGGCTGCGCCTTGGGCGATCGCGCTGGCAATTCCTCTGGCAAAGACAATAAACACCACACCCACCCCCACAACCGCAATACAAGCCACAACAATCACCCCCTGTTGGACTTGTCGTGCGGCGGCTAAATAGTCTCGGTTGGCAATAGTAAGAATCACAGTCCAATCGGCCAAGGGAGCATAGGCAAATCCGGCAGTTTTATCCACCCCTTCAAAACGATAGGGTTCTATGCCATTTTCTCCATTGCCAATCCGGACGGCAATCTCTTTCATACCGCCAATTTCCTGAATATCGGCCTCGAAAACTAAATCAGGCCGGGGATGGGCAATAACTAACCCCTCTCGACGGACAATATAGGCATATCCGGTGTTGCCAATGGTTTCATCGGCGATCAGGGTTTGCACAAAATCTAACGTTCGCCAGATCACCACTACCCCCAAGACTTCCCCCCTACCATTACGAATGGGGGCGGCAATGGGGATAAAGCCAGTTTTGCGGTTAGGAAGGGGGGTGACTTCAGCAACCAAGGTTTGGCCGTCGAGGGCAGTTTGTACATAGTCTTGGTTGGCTAAATTGACACCGAGGAAGTCGGGGGAGTCGCTGGCAAGGACTTCTCCTTGGCGATTGAGGATGGAGAGGGCGCGATAGTGAGATGCTCCCAGACGGGCTTTAATGGCTCTGAGACGGGCGTTAGTCTGTTGTTGTTGGGTTGACTCGGTGGTGGCCTCGCTTGGGTCAGCATTGACCGTTAAGAGGGCAATGACATCTGGATGGAGTGCCAGTTGGTTGGCCATTTTCACTTCGCCCTGAAAGGTGGCATCAATGCGCTCTGCCAAGAGTTCCGTGCGACTGGACATTTGTTCCATTTGTAACTGTAACAGCCCTTTTTGAGCGCGAGAGACCGCATAGAAGCCCAAAATCACCAAGGGGATCAGCATGGTCAATGAGCCGACGATTACCAGTTTATTGGCGATAGATAAACGCTTAAACATAACCCCACTCTCAACTTGACTGTTATGGTTATAAACATGAATCCCAACATCAGAACTTAAATACAAAACAAGGGACATAACTTTTAACACATTTACACATTTATGAAACGCCGCCAATTTATACAGACTGCGACTACTGCTTTTGCGGGTTTGAGTGTATCGGGGTGTGGGTGGACTTTGGCCAGTGTGAATCCCACTCCCTCCAATCAGGGATCGTCCGATGAACTTTATATTTATACTTGGGCTGGTTATACCGATAGTGACTTATTACGCCGTTTTCAGGAGGCGACGGGGATTCGGGCCGTGGCGGATGTGTTTGACTCCAATGAGGCGATGTTAGCCCGCTTACAAGCCAGTGGAGGGGGAGGGTATAGCATTATTTATCCGTCGGATTATATGGTGCAGAAGATGGTGGAGTTGGATTTGTTGTTGGAGTTGGATCAGTCGCAGTTGGTGGGGTTAGAGCGACTGTTTGAACGGTTTCAGAATCCTAGCTATGATCCCCAGAATCGCCACAGTTTACCGTTGAGTTGGGGGACGACGGGGTTAATTTATAATCGCAAGTTGTTGCCGGATCTGCCCCAGGATTGGGATTATCTGTGGGAGCATAAAGAGGCGTTAAATAAGCGGATGACGCTGTTAAATGATGTGCGGGAGGTGATGGGGGCGAGTTTACGATCGCAGGGCTATTCTTACAATTCCACTAACCCCGCAGAAATTAAGGCGGCCTATGAGAAATTACGGGAGTTAAAACCTGCGATCGCTTCTTTTACGTCTGATGCTTGGCGTAATCAAATTTTAACCGGAGATTTACTCATTGCCATGTGCTATTCTTCGGACGCAAATGAGGTGATGCGAGAAAACCCGGACTTAGAATATGTTCTCCCATTAAGTGGGTCTTCGGTGTTTGTAGATACCTTGGTCATTCCCCGATCTGCACCGAATATTAAGGGGGCTTATGCGTGGATGAATTTTATGTTAAAACCGGAGATTGCAGCGCAAATTTGCCAACGTCTGAGCTTTTCTGTTCCCAATAAGGAAGCCTTTGCTATGCTTCCCCCAGAGATTCAAAATAATCCGAGTTTATTTCCCCCTGATCCCGCCATTAGTCGCTGTGAAGGGTTAGTTCCAGTAAGTCAAGAAATCAGTGAACTTTATGATCGTTATTGGACAAGGTTAACCAGTGGGTAATTATTGTTAATTGTTGATTGTTGATTGTTAATTGTTAATTGTAAAAAAATGAGTGAAAAAATTGCCCCGATTTTGCCGGATGTGGAGAGTACACCAGAGACGGAAGAGGAGGTGATTCCCTCAGAGGAGTCTAACACCTCCTGGTTAGGGATAACCGTTTTATTGGGTCCCCCTGGTCTTTGGTTAATTTTACTGCTAGTATTGCCCACCTTAGTCATTTTTGAGTTAAGTTTAGTCCCTGGTATTCGGCCTGGGGAAGTGGTTAACCCCAGTGGGTTGGAGAATTATTGGCGGGTGTTTGATGCCATTAATTTGCGAGTGGTTGCGCGATCGCTAGTTTTTGCCACAGGAACAACCCTCCTTTGCCTCCTAACCGGGTTTCCGGTGGCCTATTGGATTGCCCAAATGGCCCCGAAAGGATGGCGGAATTTGCTGCTGTTGGGCTTTATTTTGCCCCTGTGGACTTCTTCGCTGTTGCGGACCTATGCCTGGATTACTATTTTACGCCCCACCGGGGTCTTAAATACCGTATTAACGACCTTAGGTTTACCGGGGTTAGAGTTACTCAACCGGACTCCGGCAGTTTTAATTGGGATGACCTATAGTTATTTACCCTATATGGTGTTAATCCTCTATGCGTCCCTTGAAAAGCTGGATAGACAGCTATTAGAAGCCTCCGCCGACTTAGGGGCCAACCCCCTAGAGACCTTCTGGAAAGTCACCATCCCGCAAACCTTTCCGGGGATTGCGGCGGGGTCTTTATTGGTGTTTATTACAGGATTAGGGGATTTTATCGACCCGGAATTATTGGGTGGGGCCTCTAGTATGACCATTTCTCGCCTCATTTATAACCAATTTTTGGGGGCGGCCCGCAATTGGGGTTTTGGTTCGGCGTTGAGTATGGTATTAATTTTTGCGGTAAGTGCCGCGATCGCATTATTACTCAAATACGGCGATCGGGACGTAACAACCTGAACCCTGACACAATCCTGAATGCGCGTACTACTGGTAGAAGATCAAGAAGATATTGGCCAAGCCGTCAAAAGAACCCTTACCCATAATGGCTACCTTGTGGACTGGACTTTAGACGGAGAAACCGCTTGGAGTTACTTAATCAGTCCCGAATTAGAATACCGAGTGGGCATTATTGACTGGATGTTACCGGGGTTATCGGGCCTAGAGTTAATTCGAGAATTACCAGCCCAAAATTTGGGTTTAAAGCCCCGTCCTTTTAGGACGGCTTTTTTAGGGTTTTAATGTAATCCCTGAGAACTTCAGACATGGGAACTTGTTTAGATTGTGCATAGGTTTTAAGAGTCTCATATTCAAGTTCAGAAAGTAAAAGTTGTAGTCTTTTAGTCCTTGCCATAGTCTCTGATTGTGTGTATAATTAGAGTATAGCAGGAAAGGTAATCAACCTGCTCTAACAAAACCTAGTGCTGGAAAGCAACGCTGTACCTTGACAATCAAAGATATGGGGTTCTACTCATAAGTTCTAGTTCCTTCCTGTGGGTAGGTAAAATCTTTGCAGGAGCTAGACACTTCTCCTTCGGAGACGCTACGCGAACGCAGTATTTAAACAAAACAAACTTTGTAGAAATACGACTATCGTGGGGCGCACGAAAAGTAACGCTTGGGGAGAGAACCACCTCTGGACTAGGAATCGCAAGGTACTTAGTTTAAGTGGACTTAATGAACCAAGAATCCACTCGCCTTTAGGCAGTGGAGTGTCAACGGAAACCTCCCCTCAGCAACAATGGACAACGTTACAGGATACCCACGGGCATTCCTATCGCCAGATTTCCTTTCATCTCCATACCCAAGATTATCAAGCCTGGGGGCATTTTCAGGTGGGACGGAGTTTGCAGGATATGGAACGGGCGATCGCAAAATTACAGATAGCGTTACTTCTGGGTTTACCCTTACTCATTTTATTGGTGGCGGTGTCCGGGTGGGGGTTATCCCGTTTGGCCCTACGTCCTATTGATCATTTTTGTCAGCATACCCAAGAGTTTACCGCCGATGCTGCCCACGAGTTACGAACCCCTGTAACGGCCATGCGGGCCACTTTGGAGTCTTTACAGTCTCTGGCCACGGAAGAAGACCCAGAAATGCAAGTTGCTTTAGAGGCTACTATCCGCCAAAGTTGGCGACTCACGCAACTGGTGAATGATTTGTTAATGCTTTGTCGTATGGAACAGCAAAAGCTAGGAGTCCGCAAGACAGAGGCGTTTACTTGGGTGTCTTTACGGGATTTAGTGGAAGATACGGTGGAGGAGTTTGCCGGGTTAGCGTTACAGAAGCAAATTCATCTTTATACCCAAATTCCCATTACAGAGGATTTACAGGTGTGGGGGAATACGGAACATCTCTACCGCTTGTTGGGCAATTTGATGGGGAATGCTATCCATTACACCCCAGAGGGGGGGAAAGTGTCTCTGGTGCTGGAAAAACGGGGAACAGAGGCATGGATACAGGTGCAGGATACTGGGGTGGGGATTTCTTCAGAGGAGAAGGCGAAGATTTTTGAACGGTTTTATCGGGGGAAATGTGAACGGCCTTCTGGAGATGGGACGGGGTTGGGTTTAGCGATCGCACAAGCTATTGTACAAGCCCACGAAGGCCGTCTCGCCGTTACCAGTCAGATGGGCAAGGGCAGTATTTTTATTATTCGTTTGCCCATTTAGGGAGTGATTTCACTTTCATTTCATAATGCTTTGTCATAATCAATACATGATGCTGAGAAGATTGCACGAACTATTCCAATCTACTGTAATCTTTAAAGGTAATTTTTGATTGGGTTAATTGCCTATCATTTTGAATTTTCTTTAAAGAATTTTGGTAGATCATTGGAGTAGCTCACCTTAATAGGTGCTGTTGAGTAGCACCAATAAATAGTTATTACTTTCTCATTCTGCCACTGGGGGTTAAAATTGGCAAAGTAATGAGAATGAATCCCTGTACCATGGCGGTGCAGGATTTTTTTTTGAGTCTAATAATAGCAATATATTTTTATAGTCTCTGGTGTAGTGACTCGCATATTCTGATAGAAATATTGCTGCACTGAGAGAAAATTTATCTCACTTTCATATAATTGACAATTTTTTTAAAAGCTCTGTAAAGAAGGGGATATCTGCCTCGCTTCTATTGCTTTCTTCTCTTATATTAGAGATAGAAGCAAGAACTAAAACTGTCCCAAGCCCTTATAGATGGCATTAGAACTGAAAACTTATTTATCACGGAGATAATCATGAATACTACAATCTACAATTTCGTTAAAACCTCTTTCTTGTCAGCAGGGGTTGCGTTGAGTGCAGTTGCCTTGACTCTTGCTCCGGCGGAAGCCTTCAGCTTACAATTTAGTGATGAGGTGGGTTCAACTGAATCTACCGGGTCTAGTGCGTTGGCCGACTTTGATTTTGTCCAAGAGGGGAATTAAGTGATAAAGTCTTAGGGGCTTATTTCATGGAAGATGACCCCGTTGCTGATGTTCCTGAACCAGGGACAATCTTGGCCTTAGGCGGAATTGTTTTCGGTGCTGCTGGCCTTCGTCGCAAAACCCAGTAGTTAGAAACGCGCAAGAGTTTCACCTCTGTGCATGATCGAGTCTAGTTCCTAAGTGCGATCGCTGAACCAGTTGTAGCAGCGATCGCTTTTTTTTGGGAAATCCCACAAACTGAGCGTGAAGACTAAAATAAAAGTAGAGCTAGGACTCCCGTCTGCGGGGACTTCATCGGCAACTTTACTTGTTCTTTATAAATCCGGCCATTTTTTTCAAGACCATGTAAAGAATGGACTAATGCCCTAGTAGTTTTAAAAAAAGCCCGTTATTGTAAAAGTAGTAGGGTGCAGCAGGAATGACTAAAACTGATTCCTAGTCCTTATCAATGGCATTACGTCTGAATTACAGTTACTTCTTATCACGGGCAAAATTATGAACACACTTATTTCTCACATCCTAAAATCATCCCTCGTTACGGCAGGTCTTGCTGTCACGGCTTCAATATTTGCCGTTCCTGCCCAAGCCTTTACTCTCGGTTACAATGGCTATTTCGGCAGCACCAACGACCCCGCCACTGGGGCATCCGCCACCATTGATTTTTCCTTCACGGATCAAGCAGATGGGTCGATCAGCATGGAACTACTGTTGACCAACACCACAGAAAAATCGGAAATGGGCGAAGCACTCACGACTGCGGGGGCTACTGACTCCAAATTTCTTAGTGCTGGCTTAGATTGGTCTGGGGGCGACTTATATAGTTATTTAGATGTTCAAGAGGTGACACTGGGGTCTCCGGCTTTTGACGAATTAGTGCGTAATGACAGTTCTCTCAAGGGTGGAACGTCCTCCTCGACGGCAATTAATGGAGATGGATGGGGCGATGTTAGCTTGAATAGTAAAACCTTCGATATCGGTTTGATTACCAACAAAAATTTAAGTGCCGGCGGGAGTCCCAAAGACGGTTTAGATGCTGGAGCATCGGAAACGGTAACGTTTAATTTAGCTGCGACTAATTTTGACAATGCTTCCGCATTAGAACAGTGGTTTAAAGATGGTTTTGTAGAAGATGGGTATTTAAGCACGGCGGCACGGTTCAAAGATGTTAATGCAGGGGCTGGCAGTGATAAACTCATGGGCGGTAATGTACAAGAGTATTTTGACTATACCCGTAGCCTCAATGAAGAACCCGTGAGCGCCCCTGAACCTGTAGAAATCCCTGAACCGGGTACAGTGTTGGCATTAGGAAGTGTGATGTTTGGGGCTGCTGGAGTTCGTCGCAGAATTAAGTAGTTAGAAACGCGCAAATAATTCAGATTACTGCCATTATAATGTCTAGTCATTAAGTGCGATCGCTGAAAAAAGAAGTTCAGCGATCGCTTTTTTTTTCTCCCCAGAAATAATAGGGTGGCGGGTCTCAGAAAATATCAGGAAGTCTCTCAATAAAGTTTAAAAATATGCTACTTTTTTAAAGAGTCCTTGAAGACTGTGATGCAACTATAGACAGGAATAGCCTTCTTTTCTTATCATAGAATTAAGCTGATATAGCCAACAGATTGACTTTTATCAAAATCGCTTTAACATCAGGGTTCTCGAAATATTGGTGATGATTATGAAAAGGACGCAAGACAATGAGTATTTCTCTCTCAACTCTGGTTAAAACCTCTCTCGTTTCAACCACTCTGGCCCTAGCAACCGCAGTTTTTCCCCTCAGACCTGCCCAGGGCTTTGAATTGGTGTTTAGTGATCAATTTGTAACTTCAACAGACCAAACTGAATCTTTGGGACTTTTAGATTATCAGTTTGTTCAAATGGGAAGTACAGTTGAGTTGAGACTCTCAATGTCTAATCTCACCGCAGATCAGACTCCAACAGGCAGTGATTACTACGCGAATTTAGTGGGGTTTGCCTTTGATATTCCGGATATCCTGGAAACCTCGGCTTATGAGTATGCTTATGATCCCAGAGAATCCGCTTTTACGTCGGTTTACGAGCAACCAACGGTGAGTCCCTATGGAGAATTTGATTTAGGTATTCGGTCTGGAGCAGCCGACACAGGCGTTTTTACCGAGGGAACAAGTTCCGAGGGTTTGGTGATTGGTGAAAGTGCTTTTGTGAATTTGGCCTTTAGTCGTACAGACGGGACTGGGTTAGACGCTTCAGAGGTGGAAACCTGGTTTATGCAGGATTATTATGCGGCTAATGGGGATTATGGTTTTGATCCCATTGCTGTGGCATTATTTGAAGATGTGGGCTTAGATCAAAGCGAATCCGATCGAGTCTTAGGCGGGTATTTCGGGGATGCTCCTCCAGAGGATGGCAGTTCTTCGGGAGAGGATGGCAGTTCTTCGGGAGAGGATGGCAGTTCTTCGGGAGAGGATGGCAGTTCTTCGGGAGAGGATGGCAG
>NZ_JAQMSD010000165.1 GCF_028330525.1 Spirulina sp. CS-785/01 | reverse complement strand
TGTTTATAGCTGCATTTATATCTCTATCTTTTATGAAACCACAATGAGGACATACATGGGTTCTAGTGGATAGAGATTTTTGCACTTTTTCTCCGCAATTAGAGCAATACTCTTCTCTATGGCAATAAAAAGCCGTCCTCCACTTCGTTATAAGGACGGGGCTTGAAACCCAGTATTTTTGGTCAAATTTAAGGACAAATGGGCTTTTTTCCAAGATGTGTCCCCAACTGGGGACAAAATTTGACCTTTTTTGCTTTTCAAAATCCTCAAAACCCTCTCCAGAAACTAAAAATCGCTGAAAGTTGGCTAAAAGCCTTGCTGTGATTAGTGTCTGACCTTCTTTGTAGGTTAACTTCCTCCTTTCTCCAACATCTGCCATCTGCCATCTACCTTCTTTGGTAGGTGCGAAGCGCAACAGCATAACGCACCAACAACGCTATCAACCCCCCAATCTCCCCCTAGAGAAAGTTGATTTCTTGCGCTATTTGCTTGAAAGTAGAGGAAAATTACGGTTCAGTCCTCGATACAATTTTTCATATAGCTGTAGGGCAACCCTCATCATTAAAATGAGGATCACGATATTGCTATCGTCGGCAGAATAGTTTAATCCAACCTTTAATGAGCATTCCGACTTCGGTTCTGGCAGAGTTACTGCACGCTATCCCTAATTGGCGACCCCAGATGTATTTTAAATCTTCCCTAGTGGCCTTGTCCCACGCCATGGAAGATCAGGTCTTGGCTGGAAACGGGTCTCCCTTAGTGATTGCCACATTTCAACGAGAACGCTTTTATCGCCAAGAGGCCCATCGTTACCGACGCATAGCCCGTCAGACAGATCAGGTGTATGTGTTATCAGCCCCAGAAACCGATTTTAAGAATCAGTCGGGGGAATATGAAACCATCGCCTTTGATGGAGAAGATGGATTAACCCATGAATGGCATTTAGTGGTGATTACGCAACAATATGCCAATTGTCTCATCTGTCGAGAACGCGCATCTCAACGGGAGTCTCAGAAGAATGGAATGGACTCGAATCGCCGTTTTGAAGGGATTTGGACTTCAGATCAAGGAGTGTGCGAGGAAGCGGCGAAAATTTTACTAGAGCGCATTGTACAATATCGTCCAGAATTAACAGAGAAGGTGAATACAGCGAAAAGCCTGTATTTGCAGGAAGTCCCCGAAGAATTGCCCACGGGTCCCCAACAGTTCCCCACCAATAACCCGGACCCCTTTGTGAATCGGTTGGTGAATTATTTACAGGTGGGGCAGTATAAGTTAATGAAAGCCTATCGCGCTATTGCCTCCCAAGAACAAAAAGAACGTCTCATCCACCTAATGACGGTGGCCATTCGCCGTTCCCTCGACCCCCAAAAGATTTTGGAAGTGGCAGTAGAACAACTGGGACAAGTCTTAGGGGCCTGTCGGTCGATTATTTATCGTTGCGGAGAAGCAGACGAAACCGCCACCATTACCCATGAATACCTCCGTCCCAAGATTCCCACGGTACAGGGGGAAACCTGGCTATTACAACAAAATCCTTTCTTTCAAACGGTTCTGGAAACGCGAGAAAGTTTATTAGTGAAAGAGGTGGCCAACCACCCTTCTCTGGAGGAGTCTCCCCAGTCCATGCAAAATTTGGTCAAGCAAGCGAATATTACTTCTTGGCTGTTCGTTCCGGTGCTGTATCAGGGGCGATTAATCGGCATGGTAGAATTGCATCACTGTGGGACAGTTCCCGATGAATGGGCAAAGGAGGAAATTGCCCTAGTGGAAGCGGTGGCTAATCAGGTGGGGGTGGCGTTAATTCAAGCGGAATCTTACGCTAGTTTAGAGGTTCTCAATCAACAATTAGAAGAATTAGACAATACACGCTCCAATTTAGTCGCTATTACGGGCCACGAACTGCGAACCCCTCTGTCAACCATTCAAATTTGCCTAGAAAGTCTGGCCAGCGAACCAGATATGTCCCCGGAATTGCGTCAAGTGATGCTTAATACGGCTTTAGCAGATGCGGAACGGATGCGGACTCTGGTGCAAGACTTTCTCACCCTTTCTCAATTGGAAAGCGGACGGGTGGAATGGAATCCTGAACCTCTGTCTATGTATGAATGTGTGGAGTTAGGGGTGAGTCACATTCGGTCCCATACGGTGCAAAGTGAACGACCGAATTTAGAAGTCTCTGTGCCGGAAAATTTGCCCTTGGTGCAGGCCGATGGGGAATGGTTGGTGGAAGTCTTGACAAAATTACTTGATAATGCTAACAAATTTACGTCCGTTGAAGGGGAAATTGCGATCGCAGTTCAACCCATCGCCAACCAAATGCTCCAAGTCACCATTACCGACACAGGACGAGGAATAGAACCCAACCGTCTCGAAACGGTGTTTGATCGGTTTTACCAAGAAGAAGGGGCTTTACAACGCACCACAGGAGGAACAGGACTAGGACTGGCCATCTGTCGGCAAATTGTCCAACGATGGCACGGAAAAATTTGGGCTGAGTCGGAGGGGAAAGACAAGGGGAGTCAATTCCACTTTACAATCCCCATTGCCCGATCTGCGAGCCAATCCAAATCCAAATCTAATTCTAAATCTGTTTCCAAATCCAAGTCCACGGGCAGTAGTCACAAAACCAAAAGTCAATCCCGCAAAGGAACAAACAGTAAACAGTAACCAGTAACCAGTAACCAGTAACCAGTAACCAGTAACCAGTAAACAGTTGTTACTCCCTATCTCCCCCAACTTCCCCATTTCCCGACACCCGACACCCAACTCCCGACACCCGAAACCCGACACTACACTCGCAAAACCGAACCCAACAAGGGGGGTTTACCGAAAAACAGGGGGGCTAGGGGGTTTTAACAATTCGTTACAATTAAATTAATGAAGCAACGGGAAAACAAATACAGTAACAGAGGTTAACCCCTTAGAAAGTGACTCTAATTAAATTTTGTTTTTGAATTGAAGAAAAAGACTGTATGACCCATACAGTAAGTATTGTGTACTAACAGGAGATTTAATATATGGACGGTAATATTCGAGTTGGGACTTTATTTGGCATCCCATTTTATATCAATCCTTCATGGTTCTTAATTTTAGCCTTGGGGACATTTTGGTTTGGCGAACAGTTTACTCAGGTCTTCAGTGGTAATGCGTTACCTTGGATTATGGGGTTAACTACGGCCTTACTATTATTTGCCTCGGTGTTGGCCCACGAATTGGGACACAGTGTTGCGGCCTTATCCCAGGGGATTGGGGTGCGTTCCATCACCCTGTTTATTTTCGGGGGACTGGCTATGTTAGAAAAAGAATCAGAAACCCCGTTTCAGTCGTTTCTCGTGGCCATTGCGGGACCGTTGGTGAGTATTTTACTCTTTGCTCTCTTTACCATTATGGGAGCAACCTTACCCCTTCCGGCCCCGGTTGCTATTATTGTGTCCATCTTGGCCACTCTTAATCTAATTTTGGCGGTCTTTAACTTAATTCCTGGACTCCCGCTTGATGGCGGAAACGTCCTGAAAGCGGCAATCTGGAAGTTAACGGGCAATCCGAATAAGGGGTTACTCTATGCCAGTCGGGTTGGTCAAATCTTTGGTTGGGTTGCCATCACTACAGGTGGATTAGCGGTCTTTGGTGTGATTGAATATGGTAGTCTGTGGACGGTCTTAATTGGGTTCTTCTTGTTACAGAATGCCGGAATGTCGGCCCAGTCGGCCCAAGTCCAAGATCAGTTAGACCATTATACGGCCCGGGATGCGGTGATTCCTGAGAGTCCTATTGTCAGTAAGGATTTAACTTTGCGGGAGTTTGTGAATGAGTATGTGATCGGGAATAATAAGTGGCGTAAGTTCTTGGTGACGGATGCGAATGGTCAGTTAGTGGGTGCGATCGCCACTGAAGATTTAAAAAGCGTCGCTACCTCAGAATGGACGGAGCGAACCGTGGAAAGCCTCATGAACCCCATTGACAATGGGGAACAAATTCTGGCTGATGAATCCCTCTTAGAAGTGGTTCGACGCTTTGAACAGGACAATAATAAGCAACTCACGGTTGTGGATCAAAATGGGGTGGTTTTAGGATTATTGGAGAAAAACTCCATTATCAAGCTGCTGAGTGACCAACAAGAGGGTCAACCCCAAGACCAAAAACCCGAAGTAGAACCTGTATAAGGTGACTCAGAAGATAGCATAATCATTGCATAATCATTAAGGTGGGCAATTGCCCGCCTTTTTTTTAATACACCTTGGGTTGAAACCCAAGACTAATCGCTTAAACCCGTTGAAAACGGGTTAAGAGACGAATGAGTGACAAATCTAGTCGTTACACTTATTATGGAACTTCTACTCAATGGGGTCATCTATCTCTTTATTTTCGCCCTAGGCGCAGCTATTGGTAGCTTTTTAAATGTGATTATCTACCGCATTCCGGCGGGGGTGTCGATTCTCCATCCTCCTTCCCGATGTCCCCAGTGTCACCATCGTTTGGGGTGGGGGGAAAATATCCCGGTGTTGGGGTGGTTGAAGTTGCGGGGGAAGTGTAAACATTGTCAGAGTCCCATTGCTGTCCGTTATCCTTTGGTGGAAGCGGCCACGGGGTTGTTATTTATGCTTGTTTTTTGGCAATTTGGCTATACGTTAGAAACCTTGGGCTATTGGGCGTTGGTGAGTTGGTTGGTGGCGTTATCCTTGATAGATTGGGATACTTACACTTTACCTAACCCTCTGACGCAATCGGGGTTAGTGGTGGGTTTAGGCTTTATGCTGGTGTGGGGATGGCAAGAAACGGGGATGGTATCGGGGGCGATTTTACAACTCATGCGGGGGGTTGTGGGGGCTGTACTGGGGGTGTGGTTGTTGGATAGTATTGCCTTTATTGGCGCGATCGCGCTTGGAAAAACCGCTATGGGGGCAGGAGATGCAAAACTGGCCGCTTTACTGGGAGCTTGGTTAGGCTGGAAATTATTATTGTTAGGGGGGTTTTTGGGTTGTGTCGTGGGTGCATTGGTTGGGGGAGGTGCGATCGCGCTCAACCTCGTAGAACGCGCCTCCCCCATTCCCTTCGGTCCATTCCTCGCCCTCGGCGCAATTTTAGCACTATTCTGGGGCGACTTCATTTTAAGCACCTATCAAAGTCTTTTTTTTCCGACAATTTAAGACAATTTAAGTTGGGTAATCGGTAATCGGTAATTAGTGATTAATTTTCAATTATCTATTGTCCATTATTCATTGTCCATTATTCCTTATTTTCCTCTTTCATCAGAGCTTGTCGAAAGCCTAAAACCACTAAAATATTACAGAGCGTCAGAAAAAACTCTGCCCCACCATGTAACCAGTCCACATTCGCCAAAACCTCATGATAGGCTTGTTTTGCGTAAATTCCCGCCGGAATTGTAACCAAGACAAAGAGCAATAAAACATAAAACCCAATTAACGCCAAACGAGGCATTCTCCCAGAGCGAGTAATAAACCAAAGAAACGCCAAATAGGGAAACAAAGAAATTGCAAACAAATTATCTTTAGAAAACATGGTTTTGGGTAATAGGTAATGGGTAATTAGGACTAAGAAACCGGGTTTCTGTGCAAAATTTGGGCTAAAGACGGTCAATTTGGATAGAAACCCGGTTTCTCG
This sequence comes from Spirulina sp. CS-785/01, assembly GCF_028330525.1. Taxonomy (GTDB): domain Bacteria; phylum Cyanobacteriota; class Cyanobacteriia; order Cyanobacteriales; family Spirulinaceae; genus JAQMSD01. Next base: position 3,798 of record NZ_JAQMSD010000165.1, on the reverse strand, counting down.
GCTACTTATATTCATTTAAACAAAGAAACAATAACAAACAACAAACTGTTAATTGCTAATTGTTAATTGTTAATTGTTAATTGTTGACTGTTTACTGTTATAAATACGCCAACCCGCCCAACAGAGAGTAAAATTGCCGAGAACGGTTAATGCAGCTTGTAGTGTGACTAACCAATCGAGATCAGGGGGATTGTCGAAAAAGTGCCAAGTACAAGCACACATCGCACTGAGTAAGGCCGGGAACATGGCTAAAGATAAACCATACCACACGCGATCGCGCGTTACCTCCGCATATCGCCACACTAACCAAATAGCCAAAATCCACTCAATCACACTCGATACATGAACCATCCAAGTTGGAATCGATAAAGCGTGCATAAACCACTTCCCAAAAGCTCTCGATAGGCAGTTTAACGCAATTCTTCCCCAAGCTGACAGGAAATCATCCCCAAAAATCGTAATTTTCGCTACAATTCCCCGTCCCCTTTCCGCTAATGCTAGAACATTATGGGCAGCAGCAAAGGTACATCGTGCAACTTAACACCTACGATCCCGAATCCCCCCAATTCTACGATGAATTGTATGTCGCTCAAGGGCAACCGCGAGAGGCCGCAGCACCCCTGATTCAGTGGTTACAGGGGTTAAGTCTCGATGAGATGAACCAACACCATAAAACGGCCCAAATTGCTCTCTTAAAACTGGGTGTCACCTTTAATGTGTATCAGGATAATCAAGGAGTAGAACGAGTTTTCCCCTTTGATATTATTCCCCGGATTATCGCGGCAGACCAGTGGCAAAGACTGGAACAGGGGTTAAAACAACGTATTACTGCCTTAAATCTCTTTCTGGAGGATATTTATAATGACCAGAAGATTCTCAAAAATGGCAAAATCCCCCTAAATATTATCGAATCGGCCTCTGGGTTACTGAAACCCTGTGAGGGGATAAAACCACCGACAGGGATATGGTGTCATGTAACCGGGACGGATTTAGTGCGCGATCGCAACGGTGAATGGTTTGTCCTCGAAGATAATCTGCGGGTCCCCTCCGGTATCTCCTACGTTTTAGAAAATCGACGGGTGATGAAAAGCACCTTCCCCAATATCTTCCAAACCATGGATATTCGGCCTGTTGATGACTACCCCTCCCACCTCCTCGAAACCCTCTTAAACCTGGCCCCTCCCCACCTACAAAACCCCAATGTCGTTGTCCTCACCCCCGGAATTTATAACTCTGCATACTACGAACATTCCTTTTTAGCCCAACAAATGGGAGTAGAGTTAGTAGAAGGCCGGGATTTAGTGGTGGTGGATGGTTACTTACAAATGCGCACCACCAAAGGATTAAGACGGGTAGATGTAATCTATCGTCGTTTAGATGATATCTTCCTTGATCCCACCGCATTTCGGTCTGATTCCCTCTTAGGAGTCCCCGGATTAATGGACGTATATCGACAAGGCCGCGTCGCTCTTGCGAACGCCCCTGGGACAGGAGTGGCGGATGATAAAGTAGTATATGCCTTTGTGCCGGAAATGATCCGCTATTATTTAGGCGAAGACCCCCTCTTATCCAATGTTCCCACCTATCTCTGTTGGCGAGAACAGGACAGGGAGTACGTTTTACAGCATTTACACGAATTAGTCGTTAAATCCGCCAACGAAGCAGGAGGATATGGGATGTTAGTTGGCACAGCGGCCAGTGAGGAAGAACGGGCGGCCTTTGCCGAAAAAATAAAAGCCAATCCCCGCAACTACATCGCACAACCCACCCTCTGTTTATCCCGTGTCCCGACGTTAATTAATAGTCACGTTGAGGGCCGTCATGTAGATTTACGCCCTTATATTCTATATCGGGGCCATGATGATATTTATGTCCATCCTGGGGGATTAACCCGTGTTGCATTGCGAAAAGGGTCTTTAGTGGTCAATTCCTCCCAAGGAGGAGGGAGTAAGGATACATGGGTTTTGGCCGATTAAAGAATGGAGATGGTTGAGAAAGACAAGCAAAGCGAGAAACCGGGTTTCTTTCCTAAATGTGACCCTCAAATTCCCCTAAACATCAGAAACCCGGTTTCTTCACTCCCGAAGAAAGACAAGCAACCCCGTTTCTTCCTCCTCCCAAGAGTTGACAAAATGCAAAAAATATGCAGCGAGTCGAGAAAAATGGGTAAAGATTCCGCACGATCATTGGAAAAATATGACAAATTCCGGTTTTCAAAAAGAATAATTTTAGAATATTGGACAATCTCGCTATAAATAAAATAGGAAACCCGCAAAATTTAGGAGGAAACCATGGATACCCTTGCTTATACCCAAGCCTATCGTCAATATGAAGAACTAGAAGGCATCGAATATGAGCCTTTAAACTTAAAAGAGTTAGATTGGATTAAACTCCCCAATGCCACTTGGTTAGGGTTACTCACCGTGGGAGTCATTGCGGCCACATTAAGTGCTGCACCTGCAAGCGCACAAGTGCGGGTAGATACTCCCAATAATTCTTGTTTAAATGCCCGTGTGGGCCCCGGAACAGGTTATGATGTCTATACTTGCGTGAGTGATGGTGCAGCCTTAAAAGACGTTGTAGATAGTCAGGGAGACTGGTTAGAGTTATCTAGTGGCCGTTGGGTGTATGGCCCTTATACGACTTATGGAAAGTTATCTGGACAATCAGCAAGCATTCAAGCAAAAGTAGATACTCCCAATAATTCTTGTTTAAATGCTCGTGTCGGCCCCGGAACAGGTTATGATGCTTATACTTGCGTGAGTGATGGTGCAGCGTTAAAACCTGTGGTCGCTAGTCGTGGAAACTGGCTGCAGTTGTCTAGTGGGGGTTGGGTGTATGGTCCTTATACCACGACCGGAAGTGGCGGCACTGGTGGTACAATCATTTTAAAGCCTGGCCAGACTGGGACTCCGGTTCGAGATGTCCAGTTACGGTTACAAAGTTTAGGCTATTATGATGGGGCGATTGATTCCATTTACGGTCCGAAAACCACCAATGCGGTGAAGGAATTCCAACGCGCTAAAGGGTTGATGGTTGATGGCATTGTTGGCCCAAATACTCGCCAGGCGTTATTCTAAATTCTAATTTGAGATCACAAGTTTGAGATAACAAGTTAAAGATAACAAGGGGTTGATCCCCTTGTTATGTTTGTATTATGAGCAATTTAGGGATTCTTTGGTGGAGACTCCGGTAACGGGGTTAACTCCAGAAGCTCGATTACAGAGTTTGTTTTGTTGTTCTCGGTCAATAACGGCTAAACTAAAGTCAGCCCCGGTAATGTCGGCTTGTTCAAAGCGCGATCGCAATAACATTGCTTCCTTAAAGATAGCATTTTTTAAATTCGCTCTCTGGAAGTTCGTTAAATAGGCAATTCCGTTCGTGAAGTTCGCGTTTTCAAAGTTCGCATCGACTAACACACAAGCGTTAAAGACGGCCCCTTGTAATTTTGCGTCACTAAAATTAGCCTCTTTTAGGCTAGTATTCGCAAATTCAGCTTCTTGTAAGACTTGGCCGGAAAAGTCCTTCCCATCCACTTTAACATCATCATAGGAACGAATGAGGGAGGAACTGGCCGCATAAGCAGGTTGGGAGAAGCAACAGGTGAAAACCGTGACGAGTCCCAAAAGAATAGCGAGAAGGCGTTTCATAAATTAATTACTGTGCAACAATAGCAGGTCTATCCGCAAAAAAGGGACTATTGTGTGACCATAGCCCCCTCTTAATGAACAATTTTAAACGGTAATCGCCCATAAACCTAGACTGGGGTTGGGAGATGGGGGAGTCGGGAGTCGGGAG